>JASLHV010000118.1 GCA_030153205.1 Roseiarcus sp.
AAAATATCGGTCGCGGGCAGGAAGGCTCGCAAGGGAACCGTTCGCTCCTGCTTCTTCTCTACTTCCCGTTTTTGCTGCACGGCCAGCTCTTGATTGGGCGCCATCATGATTGCTTCCTCCTTTTGGCTCAGGTAATTTTAACGGTGCGCGGCTTGTCACTCTCAGCGCGCGGTATGAACAGAGCAAGCACGCCGTCTTCAAGTTCCGCTCGAATCCGGTTGGGGTCGATATGGACTGGCATGACGATCGTTCGATCGAATGCGCCTGAGAGACGTTCTCGGCGGTGAGTGCTCCCCTTTTCTTCGAACGCAATTTCCTTCTTGCCGGAAATCCTGATCGCGTCGTCTTTAGCCTCAATGTCGAGGGCGTCTTTCTGGACGCCAGGCAGTTCTACGACCGCTACGAAATCATGGCCTTGCTGGAAGATGTTGATCGGCGGAAAGCTGCCGACACCGGCGGTGCCGCGGCCCATCCACTCGCTTTCTCGGCGCGCGTCCAGCGCTCTTTGAAAGGCGAGCAAGGTCTCGAATGGGTCCGAAATCGAAGTAAGCATGAGTCGTTCTCCCGCAGTTAGATTGAGGGGGCCGCCGGGGATGCCGGACGCGTCGGTAGGCTAAACTCGGAGGTTTGCGGATGATCCGTCGCGAGAGCGACTGGATCTTTTCGCACGCAACTGTTCGACCGATCGACGTCTGTTCAAGCGACGCATCTGATCGCGACGTTCTCGCTCATCACGGGCGACCGTGTCGAGCGCTCTTAAGGCGTCGAGGATCTCGTCTATCGTGACTTTGGCTACGCTTCCAGGAGCGCAGCGCAACGAAGGCTCCGCCTCCACCGCACAAGCGTCCGAGGCCCAGGAGGCGAGGATCGCCCGCTTTTCGTTGGTCGTGAGATCGGAGTCGCCCATCACGTCGGCTGGACGGGTATAGGCGGCGGCCGGATGCAGCAGGGCGTCTAGCGCGCTGGAGCGAACATAATTTTCCAAGGTATCAAGATACTTCATAGCCATATCCTCTCTTGAGCAACATGGGTACGAGGTCCAGGATGCTGCCCGGACAACCGAGCCCCACGGGCCTCGGCGGCTGTCGATTTTGGCGGGCGCGGAGATATTTCAAGAGGGAAGGCTGAAATTTTTTGCGGCTTGTCCGCAGGACGCCAGGAAAAGGTGGCCGGCGGCATCATTATACCGGACACCGCAAAGGAGAAGCCGCAAGAATTGCAAGGTCGATTGATCCAAGCGAGCGTGGACGCTCGTGCGATTTTGGGAAAAAGCCAGAGGTGTGTGTGGCGAAGGGCTAAATGGGAACCCTTAGCGTAGCGCGACGAAAGGCTAGGCATGAAAAAGCCGGCCGCTCTGGCCGGCCAGTTAAGGGTGTTCCTGAGTTACCTCGCTAGTGTCCCACGCTGACGCGGCAGTCACATGACACTTAAAGTTCGCGGCGCGGGCGGGATTGGCGACTCTGCAAGTAAGACCCGAAACAGCCAACACTAAATTCTTTGACGGGTGGAACGCGGCCGTAGGCGCCTCGTTTTCGCGATGCGTCGGTTGTCCCTTTTTATTCCCAATCGGCGTGGAGATCCCGCGCGCATCGCCGAGCCAGCGCGGGACCTTCCTAATCCGACTTGCCTTCGCGGAGGCGGCTTTCGGTTAGCTCCGCAAGCCGTTCGTAAGTCTCAGCGGCGCGCAGCATAGTATTTATCGCTCGGATGTCTCTCATTGCCGCGGCCGCAGCCTTCAGCGCCTCGGCGCGCTCCCGCCAATATGGCGGATCGTTCACCCGGCTCGGATCGGGCGGCGGAAGACTGAAACTATCCCAATCCTCTGACAAAGGACCGTCCCCTTCAATCTGATACTTACACATAAAAACGGCCCCGCCGAGACGGGGCCGAAGGCTAAGCGCAAAGCCCGGCGGTCATGGGGAAACCGATTTGAGACTTTGGGCAGGCACAACTTGTTGGGTTCCCAACAAACTGGCTAGTCGCCAGCCCCTCGCCTGACAACCGGGTGAATCATACGACGCAGGCTGCTGGCGCGATAGTGTCAAACCACCTCACGAAAGTACCGAAGCTACAATCCATGGTCGCTATGATTTCGACGATACAGCGGTCCCTACAAAAGTATGTCGAGACCGACCGGAACTTCGAGTTATTTGCGAGAATTTCTGGAGCATGTCCGACCTTCCGATGCCCCTTCGGAAGCCCCCAGCAAACGGTCGGCTGACTCAGGCCCCGTCGGTCTACGCGCCGCGGGGCCTTTTCATTTAAAGGTGCAAGTGTTTCGAGGCGCGTAACGTTTGCTCCCAAGCCTTACTCGAAAATTGACCGTAGCTTTCAAACGATGGCCGGGGAACCTTCCACGAGGGAACTTCTAAACGCTGGGCTTGGCGGCGCGGAGACTGCTTTCCGCCAGGTCGGCAAGCAGGTCGCAATTCCGTGCGGCGCGCAGCATATCGTCAATCGCGCGGTCGTCCTTCATTCGCGAGGCCACAATCCTGACCTCGTGGGAGCGCGTTCGCGCCAATGTTGAGGATCGTCCGCGCGGCTCGGTCTGGCGGCGGGACGTTGAAGCTATCCCAATCCTCCGGTCGTTCCGTCGAGGGCCAACAAGCCGGCGAGCCAGCCCCCAAACGGCCGACGGCGACCGGTTCGCTCGCACCGGCACGGCGGTGGTGGGAGAACGGTAGTCATCACAGGCTTCAATTCTGCGGGCTATCTGGATCGCTTAGCGCCGTGCGGACGAGGCCGAGTAGAGCGCGTCCCGTGTAGGGTTTCGTCAGATACAGTCGGTCCCCCTTGTCATCGCTGGGCCGGTGAGCCGAAGTCAATATAACCTTGACGCCAGGGCGTTTCTCGTCGATCCATTTCGCAAGCGCCTCACCGTCCATCTCGCCGGGCATTTTTATGTCGGTGATCACCAGGTCGATCGTCAGCTTGGCTTGCAAGGCTTCGACAGCCTCCGCTGCGCTGCCAACTTCCGCGACGCGGTAGCCGCACTGACGAAGAAACTCCGCCATGTCCATGCGGATCAGCGTTTCGTCTTCAACGAATAGGATTGTTTCGGGAGGTGGCTCAGCGTGACCCGCCGTGTCGGTCATGGTCTAGTCCCCCCAGGTCGTCGGTCGTCGATAGCCGCCCTACGATGTAAACTTTGTCGCCGGTCCGGTTGTTCCTGCGCTGAGCGACAGCGCATTGCCGACATATGGCTTCGTGTTAACGAGCGCCTGACCTGCAAGTAGGCAGGCGATCGACAATTCCCCTACGACTCCTCGCCAAGCTGAATGAGCTAAGCGAAAATTGCCAGCGGCGAGGTTCAAGTCCCAGACGCATCAGCCACGAAGTGACTTAAAACGGGCCGGCCACTGCGTGCCCGGCGGATGGTTTGTCATAAAATTGTGGTTTGGCCGACCGCGGGCCGGGCCAGCTCTCTCATTTCCGTCAGCGTAATATACGCACCGGGGTCGGGAGAATTGATGGTATCTAGTATAGCGTGCGCCCGCGCCTCCGCTGCTGAAAGCTGTCGACGATTACCCCGAATGCCGACAACAGGCGGCCCATAGACGCCGCCGTCAATGCGATCGAGGAGAAAGTCGAGAGGGCCGAAAATGAACTCGAAAAGCTGATAGTTCGGCTGAAGCCATCGTAGCGTCGCGCCGAAAGGCGGGTGACGAACTAAAGCGCCCAAGAGGGCCGCCGCTCTGCCCAGATGGCGGTCCTTTTCTTTTGGTACACGCCATGTGTGAAGCGCCACATCGCTCTGAATCGAGTCCGGGTAGCTTTCGCGTTTGTAACGGTCGCGTGATTGAAGGCCAAACGTGGAGGGGTCCATGGAATACGCTTCAACTCACAATCAGAGCTTCTGGCGCGAACTGAGCCAGCCGACTTTCGATATTGGAAACACAACGTTCCGAGCCTTTGAAGGCGTTGTGGCGGGTATCATGGCGGCGATCGTGATCGCGCTCGTCGCGGTGCTCTGAGCCTGGTCTTTTCATCAACAAAGTTTAGTTCGGCGCCGCGCGCTTAGTTCCAGGAAGCGCCCCCTGCACCCCCGTGGCGCCGAGCTTGCCGTATCAATCTCAATTGTTGCGTTTCGAGGCGCCATGCCCCTTGGCCCCTCGACCGACTCCGCCGGTCTCCGCAGGGGCCGGCGTCTTTTTTTCGCATCGTGTCCCAATTCAGGCGGTACGCGTTGTGCAACGTCGCTTGCCCTGGGGCGCCCAGTTCCAACGCACCTCCGGGCCCGTCGGTCCCTCAAGGTCGTGATGTCGAGACGAACTATATCAGAACCTCAAATTCGGCAGGCGACCCTTGCCACGCTTCTTGCTCGCTTGCATACGCTGTCCATTTCGAGCAACCCCGAGTATCGCGCTGAGGCGCTGGCCATCCAGCGCGAAATCAATGTTCGCTTAGGGTGTGGGGATGCCTAAACTTGATTTGTTCAGACCGACCTCCAGTCTCAAGGTTTAATTGACCGCCGAATCGGCAACTAATTGGCCGCAATGAGAACGTCGGCGCTGATAGCGATCGCAATGAGCGATAGAAGAATTTCGTAAAAGTGAAGAGAGAACTCCTTTGGAGGAGCAAGCTGCGCGTTGGCTTGGCGTTCAAGCTCGGCAATGATCTTCGCGCGCTGCCGCTCCCGGCGGCGCTCCTCCAGTCCCTCCCGACTGATGACGTTTCCCATGAGACTTAGGACGCCATCGGTTACGCCGGCAAGCGTTGTGCTCTTGACAATGTTCTTATTCTGTTCTCACATTGAAGCGTTGGCGGCCATGGGACGGCCGCGTTGCGTTTTTGGAGGTCCCGCATGGATATCGACGAACTGAAAG
>JASLHV010000136.1 GCA_030153205.1 Roseiarcus sp.
AAACAGGCCGATCTCGGCCTTTGTCTCAGGCCTGGCACGGACGGCGCCCTGGCTTGCGCTGTCATGCATGTGCTCTTTCGCGATAATCTCGCCGATCGCGACTATCTCCAACGCTACACAGACGCGCAGGACGAACTCGAGGCGCATTGGAAATCGCGCGGTCCTGACTGGGCGAGCGCCATCACTGGGCTCGACGTCGCCGAAATCGAAGCGTTTGCGCATCTCGTCGGAAAAACCAAACGTACGTACTTTCGACTCGGCTATGGTTTCTCGCGCCAGCGCAACGGCGCGGCCAATATGCATGCGGCAACCTGTATCGCCGCCGTCACGGGGGCATGGACGCTCGAAGGCGGCGGCGCCTTCCATAACAATGGCGGCATCTATCATTGGCGAAAGACGCTGCTCGAGGGCCATGACGTCATCGACCCGAACACGCGCGTGCTCGATCAATCGCGGATCGGCGCCGTGCTTTGCCGCGAAGAGGAGGCTTTACGCGGTCGCGGCCCGGTCAAGGCGCTCTTTGTCCAGAGCACCAATCCGGCGACGATCGCGCCTAATCAAGAAAAAGTACATCGTGGCTTTGCGCGCGAGGATCTTTTCGTCTGCGTGCATGAGCATTTCATGACCGAGACGGCGCGCCTCGCCGACATCGTCTTGCCTGCGACCATGTTCCTCGAACATGATGATCTCTATCAGGGCGGCGGCCATCAATATGTGATGTTCGGGCCCAAGGCGATCGAGCCGCCCTCGAAATGCCGTTCGAACCACGATGTCGTCTGCGCCTTGGCCAAGCGTCTCGGCGCCGAGCATCGTGGCTTCGACATGAATCCCCGCGAAATCATCGATTGGACGCTGCAGGCTTCAGGCTGGGGAACGCTCGCCGAACTCGAAGAAAAAAAATGGCTCGACGTGCAGCCGTCCTTCGAGGATTCGCATTTCCTCAACGGGTTCGCCTTCAAGGATAAATGTTTCCGTTTCAAAGCCGATTGGGCGACGACGCCTTTCGCCAACATCGGTCTGATGGGTCCTTGGCGCGACATGCCGTCCCTGCCCGATCATTGGGCGGTCATCGAGGAAGCTGACGAAGAGCACCCCTTCCGGCTTGGCACCTCGCCCGCGCGCGGCTTCCTTAATTCAAGCTTCACCGAGACGCCGGGTTCGCTGTCGCGTGAAGCGCGGCCGACCGTGATGATCCACCCTGAGGACGCGGCGCGTCTCGCCATCAACGACGGCGACGTCGTGCGCCTGGGCAATAAGCGCGGCGCGACACGGCTTCACGCGCGGCTCTTTCCCGGCCTGCGCCGCGGCGTGCTGATCAGCGAGGGAATTTGGCCGGCGGAGGCGTTTCTTGACGGCAAAGGCATCAATGTCCTGACCGGCGATGATGTGGTTGCGCCCTTCGGGGGCGCGGCTTTCCATGACAATCACGTCTGGCTGGAGCGCGCCTGAGTGCGAAAAGCAGCGCCGGCCTTGCCAGGGACGACGGCGAACTCTATAGGGGTCCAGCCTCGGCTGCGCCGAGCGCCCGCTTAAAAGCGCCCATCGTCTAGCGGTCCAGGACGCCGCCCTTTCACGGCGGAAACACGGGTTCGATTCCCGTTGGGCGCGCCAATAAAAACAATGAGTTAGCCGAACTCCTGGCTTTCCCCAAGTCTCATCCGAGCGGCGATGTCAGCTTGCGCCTTTATCGCCGTGATTTTCGCGCTGATTCTGGAGCCGCACACATTCGCATCGAAGGAACATTGCGAACATTCGCTGCCCCTCGGGGCGAACGCTGATCTGGTGCTACCCATGCGCCACAAACGGTCACTTACGAAAAACACGATCGGCGCTACGTTTGCCGCCAAGTATCAATGCCTGGATGCATGCAGTTTTTACAACCTAGTCTTAAGGCTATGGACAACTGGCGTCTGTTTATCGTTGCCCCTTAATACTTTCGAAGTTCACTGAGCGTGAAATTGCATCTGCGACCCGGAGTAGACAGATGCACATCATAGCAGCATTCCTCAGAGACGATTCAGGCGCCACGGCAATCGAATATGGCCTTATCGCGTCCTTGATCGCCGTGACCATCATCGCAGCGGTGTCGACCGTTGGTAACAAGTTGTCGACAACCTTCTCGGAAGTGGCAAGCAATCTAAAATAAGCGCTGATCGGCGCGCCAGTGCTATCTAAACACTAAAACGCGAACGTTGGCGCGCCGTCCTTCTTGCGTCGTACCTTTCTTGCTATTGAGGTCGTACGCGGCGTCCATCTGATTGGCCGCCAGTTCTTCGCATTGGTTCGCCGTCATACCAACCAGCCCCCGCAGTTTGCCACCCTTCGCTCCTTTCGATCTCGTGCGAAGAGGATTTCGACCAAACAACCTCTGCTGTCGTCGTCCATTGCCAAGCGCAAAGCCGCCATCGGATCCAACGATGCGCTTCATTTCCTTCATTGGCCTCGCTCATTGATCCTCGTCAGTCGGCTTCTGCTCCAAGCGCCACTCGTAGAGCTTTTGCGCTGCATGATTGTAGATCGCGACGCCGTTCGCACCGCGCGGAGCCCATGACGCCAATTCCGATTCGGCGCGCGTCTTTACGCGCTTAGGGCTAATCGCCTCGACTTTGATCTCCCGCAGAACCTCCGAGGTTCCGTTCGGGTGAAACCGCAATATTTGGATTGAAAAGCGCAGCGTCGCCCCCG
>JASLHV010000140.1 GCA_030153205.1 Roseiarcus sp.
GCGCGAGGTTCTGGCTGCGAACAGCCCAGGTGAGCCGCAAGCGATCATCGGTCGCTGCGAGCTTGGCGAGATCAAGCAGCGCATTGGCGGCCGAGTGACCGCCGCCGACAACCAAGACGCGCTTGCCGGCATAGGCCTCACGATCACGGCCCAGCACGTCGGGAATGCCGTAGGCGATGCCGTCAACGCTGCCTTCGCCGAGCGCCGGCAGGCCCGAAGCGCCCAGGGGGTTCTGGTTTTGCCAGGTGCCGGAGGCGTCGATCACGGCGCGGGCGAGATCGATGCGTACGCCCTTGCCATTCTCGACCGCGAGCGCGAAAGGATGCTGTCCCCGATCGTGGCTCACCACCTTGTCGATTCCCTGACGGCTGATGGCTCGCACGCGCGTCTTCGTTTCGATGATGCGGCGCAGAGCCGGAACCTCTGCGAGCGGTTCGAGATAGGCATCGCAGAGATTATCACCGGTCGGCATGGCGTCGGCCTGCGGTTCCTGCCATCCGTGATTGCGAAGCAGCTCCTTCGCTACACCATCCATGCTGAGGCTCCACGGCGTGAACAGCCGTACGTGGCCCCAGCTCCGGATATTGGCCGCGACAGTATCGCCGGCCTCGTAGAGCTTCACCGGCAGGCCGCGCGCGATAAGCTGTGCCGCTGCCGCAAGGCCGATCGGACCGCCACCTACGACGGCGATCGGCATGTCATTATTGGAGGGAATGCTCAAGCGACTTTCTCCTTCGTCTTCCGCTTGGCCGCGACAGGCTTACAGGATGCCGACGCGCAAGCTTCGGGCGCGCCCTGGCAGCAATTCTCGGTGAGGAAGCCGATCAGCGCGTTCATCTTGTCGAACTGCGCGGCGTAGATCATCGAGCGGCCATCACGACGTACGGTGACGAGACCGGCCATGCGCAGCCGGTCGAAATGGAAAGTCAGCGTGTTCGGAGGAATATCGAGCGCCGAAGCGACGGCGCCGGCCGGCATGCCCTCCGGCCCAGCCCGCACCAGAAGCCGGAAGACATCGAGGCGGTTATCCTGAGCGAGAGCGGCAAGTGCCGCGACGGCATCCTGTTTTTCCATATTTCAACGAATATGGAATTATTGACTCCGAGTCAAGCGATATTTCGAAAAATGACGAAACGTCCGCCGTTGCAGAACTCAACAATTTTGCTCTCTCCCTCCGGCCTCGGGTACTAAGCGTTTGATTTTGACCACGAGCACCCGCGCGCGGCCGAAGCCTTGTCCGCCATGGGGCCTACCCATCTCTGATGCGATCCGCCTGTTGATGCTGGCGTCGCCGACGGGCGCCGCCTGCCGCTTGAGGTGAAAGTCCTCAATGCGCGACCCGAGCGGCCGTGCGCGAACTCGCTCGCCCGACGCCGCGCCCCTGTTCGAGGATTTGGCGTCTGAAAATCACCCCCGATAAGCCACCAGAATAGCGCCCGCCGCGATCAGCGCCACGCCGAGCCAATTGGGCCCGCTCAGCCTTTCCGAGAGAAAGCTGACGCCGAAGACGGCGACCAGCACGACGCTCAGCTTATCGATCGGCGCGACGCGGGCGGCGTCGCCGATTTGCAAGGCGCGGTAATAGCAAAGCCAGGAGGCGCCGGTGGCGAGGCCTGACAGAACCAGAAAAATTCCGCTCCGGGCGGAAATCGCTCCGGCGTCGCGCCATTGCCCGCTCGCGGTCACGATCAGGGCGGCAAAGCCCAGGATCACGATCGTGCGAATGAAAGTGGCGAGGTCGGCGCCGACTTTCTCGACGCCGACCTTGCCGAATATGGCGGTCAGCGCGGCGAAAGCCGCGGAAAGCAGCGCCCAGATCTGCCAGGAAGACATCAATCCCCCCATCGTCGCCCTCGCTTTGCTAATGAAAGTTGATTATCCACCTCGCTCCTGAGGCGGCCAATCGAGAAGAAACCATCGCGATGATTTTAAGGCGCGGCGCTAAGGCCTCCACTCCCCGCCGGGCGCGGGGAGAACGGGGCAGGGGGGTTCGACGGCTGAGGCGGGGCGGAGCCCGCCGGCGCGGGGAAGGCCGTGTTGCGGTTCGGCGCTCATGAAGGTCGCGATCGAAGCGCAGGACCTCATCGTCGTCACCGGCGCCTCGGGCTTTGTCGGCTCAGCCGTGGTCGAAAAGCTCCTCGCGGAGAGAGCCCGCATACGCGCGATCGTGCGGCCAACCAGCGCGCGCATTCCCGCGCCGCGCGATGGCGTCGAAATCGCGCTCGCCGACATGCGCGACACGGCTCTCATGAAAGGCGCGATGCGCGGCGCGCGTTTTCTTTTCCATGTCGCCGCCGATTATCGCCTGTGGGCCAAGAATCCCCGCGAGGTCGTCGAGGCCAATGTCGAGGGAACGCGCGCGGTCATGGCGGCGGCCGCCGACGCCGGCGTTGAGCG
Source organism: Roseiarcus sp. (assembly GCA_030153205.1). Taxonomy (GTDB): domain Bacteria; phylum Pseudomonadota; class Alphaproteobacteria; order Rhizobiales; family Beijerinckiaceae; genus Roseiarcus. Next base: position 2,398 of record JASLHV010000140.1, read on the forward strand.
GGTGGTCTATACGAGCAGCGTCGCAACCCTCGCGCCCGCCGCCGACGCGCCGGTCGACGAGACCGCGGTCCTGACCGAAAGAAACGCGGTCGGCGCTTACAAGCGCAGCAAAATCGCCGCCGAACGTCTTGTCGAAATCCTGATCGCCGATGGCCTGCCCGCCGTCATCGTCAATCCCTCGACGCCGATCGGTCCACGCGACGGCCGGCCGACGCCGACCGGCCGCATCCTGATCGAAGCCGCGCAAGGCCGCATGCCAGCCTATGTCGACACCGGCCTCAATCTCGTCCATGTCGACGATGTCGCGGCGGGCCATGTCGCGGCGTTGAAAATCGGCCGGATCGGCGAACGCTATATTCTCGGCGGCGACGATGTGACGCTTGGGCGCATGCTCGCCGATATTGCCGCATTGGTCGGTCGGCCGCCGCCGCAGGTCAAACTGCCGCGGGCGCCGCTTTATCCGCTGGCCGTCGCGGCGGAGGCCGTCGCCCAGATCACCGGCCGCGAGCCGTTCCTGACCCTGGATGGGCTGCGCATGGCCAAGAAGAAAATGTTCTTCACCTCGGCGAAAGCCGAGCGCGAATTGGCCTATAGGCATCGTCCGTACCACGAGGCGATCGAGGACGCGCTCGATTGGTTCAGACAGGCCGGGATGCTGAAATAGGAAGGCCGAATTGGCGATTGACGTACTTTAACGCGAAGGGCCTATGCTCAATCAACGAAGTGAATCCGACGAACCTCGCCTGCAACATCGACGTTTGGGACCGTGACTGAAAATATCTCTCCGCATCGAACCGAGAATAGCGAGAATTTTCCGGTCGCTTCGCGCCTGATCGCGCCGCGCCACCGCGCCCCGATTATCGCCTTTTATCGCTTCGTCCGCGCCGCCGACGACATCGCCGACCACCCAACGATGACGCCGGAGGCCAAGCTCGCCGGACTCGATCGCATGGCCGCGGCGCTGAATGGCGAGCGCGAGGACGCGCCGGCGGGAATCGCTCTGCGCGCCGCTCTCGCCGCGCGCGATTTGACGCCGCGTCATGCCCTTGATCTTCTCGCCGCCTTCCGTCTCGACGTCACGAAAAAACGCTATGCCGATTGGAATGATCTCATGGGCTATTGTGCGCTCTCGGCCATGCCGGTCGGGCGCTACGTGCTCGACGTTCACCGCGAAAGCGCCGCTCTGTGGCCGGCGAGCGATGCGATCTGCGCGAGCTTGCAAGTGATCAATCATCTGCAGGATTGCGGCGAGGATTTTGCGCAGCTCGACCGCGTCTACATTCCGGAAGAGACTTTCTCCCGCCACGGCGCCAGGGTCGAAGACCTCGGCGCGAAAAGCGCATCGCCAGCCCTGCGCGCCGTGGTCAGCGATCTCGCGCGCCGGTCGGACGCGTTGCTCGATCAAGGCGCCGCTTTGGTGGGATCGATAAAGGATTTCCGCCTTTCCCTCGAAATCGGCGCGATCGTCCGATTGGCGCGCGCCAATTGCGCGCGGCTTCAGCATCGCGATCCCCTGAGCGAGCGCGTCCATCCCAGCAAGGCGGGCTTCGCCGCGCTTGGCCTTCTTGGCGCGATGGAAGGCGTCATCGCGCGTATCGGCGGCGGTCATCGTCACGCCACGGGTCCTGCGACATGAGCGAGGCAGCCCTTCCGGCGCCGCGCCGCAGCTCCTTCTATACGGCGATGCGCGTGCTTCCGCGCGAGAAGCGCGAAGCCATGTACGAAATCTACAATTTCTGCCGCGCCGTCGACGATATCGCCGATGACGCCGCCCGGCCGCGCGCCGACCGTCATGTCGCGTTGCAAGCCTGGCGGGACGATATCGACAAGCTCCACGCCGGCTCGGTTCCCGAGCGGCTCGCCAGCCTCGCTAAAGCGATCCGTGACTATGATCTCAAACGAGAAAATTTTTTGGCGATCATCGATGGCATGGATATGGATGTGGCGACCGATATTCGTGCGCCGGATCGCGCGACATTCGATATCTACTGCGATCGCGTCGCCTGCGCGGTCGGGCGCTTGTCGACGCAGGTCTTTGGGCTCGATGAAAAGACCGGCGCGGCGCTCGCCGATCATCTCGGCCGCGCCT
>JASLHV010000475.1 GCA_030153205.1 Roseiarcus sp.
GGCCGAAGCGCGCGGGGCCGTCTCGGCGCCTCAGATCGATCGTCATAAAGGCGAACGGGAATACAACGAGCGCAGAATTCAGGCGCCGCCGCGATATGTGCGGAAAGCCACATCATCCGGTCAAGAAGACGCCTAAATGACAGCCAACAGCGAAGCGCGACTTCGAGTCGCGATCTGGGAAGCGAAGACCGAATAAAGGTGGGGGGTCACATGGAACACATATCCGGCCACAACACTTTCAATGTCCTGTTCATGGTGTCGTTTTTCGCCAGCTTCGTGGTGGTGATGCTGCACTTCGGATGAAAGAGGCGCCAATGGCGGCCATCAATTTGATGTGACGCCACTGGAACCAAGCGGAATGGCCACGAATTTAGACCGTAAGACCATCGCACAGCCCTAAAGAAGGGGAGGCGAAAATGAAGTTGGATCGTTTAGAGGCTGAATTTTCAGGATTTTCCGGCGGCGCCAGCGGATTTGGCGACCCGGAATTCAGTGAGATCGTTCGCGACGAGCGCGTCGTGCCTGGCACCGGGATGAGCGTCAACGCGCTTCAGTCGGTCGCCCGCCGGCAGCTTGTCGGGTCGGCGGTCGTGGCGTTCGGCGTGATTGTCATCGCGGCTTTGGTCGCCATGCGGCCGGCGCAGGTCGAGGCCAGTGCGCCCAACCACAATTTCGCCGTCGTTCAGCAGCCGAGCTTCGTGACGCAGCACTTCGCCGCCACAAAGCAGCGTGAGCACGAGATTGAACTGCCGTAAGATTGCTCTTTCTAAAACAAAAACGCCGCGAGCGCTCTCGCGGCGTTTTGCTGTTTAAAACGGCTATGCGTGCTTAGAAGCCGCGAACAAAGCGATGGCGCTATACCATTGCCTGGTTACGCAAGACCGACAACTCCGCGACCATTTGCTTCGTTCGTTTGGCGAAAGAGGCGCGGATAAGCGCCGCCTCGCGTGGAAATTCCGCCAATACGCGGGTCATGACGTCGCGAGGAATACGAAGAGCGACCGTGTCATCACGAGCATGCGCGCTCGACGGCCTCGTCACGGGCGCGATCATCGCTATCTCGCCGATCAGAGCGCCTGGGCCCGCGACATGTTCTTTCGGCCCGGCTTGGCCATAGATTGAAAGAAGAACGGCGCCGGACAAAACAAAATAGGCGCAATCAGCCTCGTCGCCCTGATTGAAAAGCGACTCGCCGGCGGCGATCCGCTTTCGCTCCGCGGCGAAGGCGACGATTTTCAGCGCGTCGCGCGGCAAGAGATCGAACGGCCTCGTACGAGCGAGAAGGCCGATATCCTGCTCCAGTGTCATTGATCGCCCTTCAGGGTAGCAGCTTATATCCGCCGGCGTCGGTGACCAGAAGGCGCGCATCGGCGGGATCGGCCTCGATCTTCTGGCGTAGCCGATAGATATGTGTCTCCAGCGTATGCGTGGTCACATTCGAATTGTAACCCCAGACTTCCTTCAGCAAGGTTTCGCGCGACACAACCTGCCGGTCGGCGCGGCGCAAGAAACGCAAAATTGCCGCTTCCTTCTCCGTCAGACGAAGACGATTGCCTTTGACGCCGATGAGATTTTTCGACGCGGGGCGGAACGTGTAAGGGCCGATTTGGAACTCGGCGTCCTCGCTCGCCTCGTGCTGACGCAATTGGACGCGCATACGCGCCAAGAGCACCGCAAAACGAAAAGGCTTGGACACATAGTCATTGGCGCCGGCGTCGAGGCCAAGGACGGTGTCGGCGTCCGAATCATGCGCCGTCAGCATGATGATGGGCCTTTTGAATCCGTCCTTGCGTAACATTCGAACAGCTTCGCGTCCGTCCATGTCCGGCAGGCCGACATCCATGACCACGAGGTCGGGCGGCGTGGCTTGTATCTTGGCGCGCGCGGTGGCCGCGTTTTCCGCGGTGGAGATTTCGAACTCCTCATGCATCGCCAATTGCTCGGCGAGGGCGTCGCGCAATTCCGCATCGTCGTCGACGATCAAGATTTGTCGCCTTTGGGCCATTAAACTTCTTTCCGTAACTCTGGCTGCGCCAAACATAATAATCCCGTCGCGGCATATCCCGCTAGTCAAGGCGCATAACGCCCGCAAGAGCCGTCCTGTTCACGTTCTGGTCATATTGCTCATGCTTTTCTTGCTCAGGCGGGGCGCGAAACGGTTGGGAAAATGTCGGCCGACGACCCGCGCGCGCTCACTGCTTTTAATCGATTCGGTTTGGGTCCCCGTCCGGGCGACCTAACCAAAGCAGGCGACCCGCGCGCCGCCCTTCATGCCGAACTCGAGACTTTCGACGGCGCCTCGACGACGGATCCGACCCTGTTGCGCACGCCTGAGGCGCTGCAGGCGGTCTATGAGGATCAGGAGCGCAAGAAGCTCGAACGAGAACGGGCGGCGGCGGCCGACTTTGCCCGGCTCGGCATGCCGGCGCCGAATGTCGCCGCGCTGATCGAATCGCCGGCCTCCGCGCCGCCCGCGATGGAGGCGGGCGCCATGATGGCAGGGACGGCCCCCGCGGCCGCCAAACCGCCGCCATCGCCAGAGCAGCAAATTTTCCGGGCTGAGGCCGCCGCGCGTCTCACCCGCGCCGTCGCCGCGCCCATTGGGTTTCTCGAGCGCCTCGTCGCGTTCTGGTCGAATCATTTTTGCATTTCGGTCGCCAAGAGCAACATCGCGCGCGCTTCCGCCGGCGCTTTCGAACGCGAAGCGATCCGTCCCTATGTCACTGGCCGTTTCGCCGACATGTTGCGCGCCGTCGAGCAGCATCCGGCGATGCTGAACTATCTCGACAATGCGCAGTCGATCGGTCCTGCTTCGAAAGCGGGGCGCAATCGCAACCGCGGCCTCAATGAAAATCTCGCTCGCGAAATTCTCGAACTCCACACAATGGGCGTCGGATCCGGCTACAGCCAAAACGATGTCACGGAACTCGCGCGCGTCCTCACCGGCTGGACCATCGTCGGACGTGAAGGCAAGCTTGGCGAACCGGGCTCGTTTGCCTTTAATCCGAATGCGCATGACCCGGGACCTGCGACAGTTCTTGGCCGCACTTACGCGCAGGCCGGCCTCGCCCAGGGCGAGGCGGCGCTTGCCGATATTGCGGTTAACCCCGCCGTCGCCGCTCACATTGCGCGTAAATTCGCCCGGCATTTTGTCGCCGACGATCCCCCGCCGCCGCTTGTCGCCAAGCTCGCGAAGTCGTTCCGCGACAGCAACGGCGATCTCGGCGCGCTTGCGCGTGTCTTAATCGACGATGACGCCGCCTGGGCCGCGCCTGCGACCAAGATGCGCAATCCCTGGGAATTCGTCGTTGCGTCCTACCGCGCATTGAGCCGTCCCATCGCTGATCCCGGGGCTTTCTTGAACGCGCTAAATCTTCTCGGCATGCCGCTCTGGCAGCCAGGCGGCCCAAACGGTTTCGCCGAGGAGGCGAGCGCCTGGGCTTCGTCGGAAGGGATGAAGATGCGGCTCGAACTCGCCGCGCAATTTGCGCGTCAGGTCAAGGACACGCCAAGCCCCACCGCGCTCATCGACGATGTCTTGGGATCGAGCGTCTCGACGCCGACCCGCGAAGCGATCACGCGCGCGGAGTCTCGCGAGCAAGCGTTCGCCTTGCTTCTCATGTCTCCCGAATTTCAGCGACGGTGACGAACATGCTTTTTTGCGAAACGCCGACGCCGTCTCGCCGGGCTCTTCTCTCCGCCGGCGGCTCAGTTTTCGCTTGGGCCTGGCTGCCGCGCTTTGCGCGCGCTGCAGACAGCCGCGATCCGCGTCTGGTGGTCATGATCCTGCGCGGCGCGTTGGACGGACTGTCCGCCGTCGCTCCGGTCGGAGATCCGGACTATGCCGCGCTACATGGCGATCTCGCCCTGCGCCTCGATGGCGATCATCCCGCGCCGCCTCTCGATTCCTTTTTCGCCCTCAATCCGGCCATGCCGAATTTCGCCAAGCTCTACGGCGCGCGCCAAGCGCTGGCGATCCATGCATCAGCGACGAATTATCGGGACCGCTCGCATTTCGACGGCCAGGATGTTTTGGAGAGCGGCATGTCGGCTCCCGGCCATGTCGAAAGCGGCTGGCTCAATCGCGCGATAGGGCAACTGCCCAAGGGCGAGCGTGTGGCCCCCCGCGGTCTTGCCGTTGGCGCGACGCCTCCTTTGGTGCTGCGCGGACCGTCGCCCATTCTCGGCTGGACGCCTTCGGGTCTTCCGGCGGCCAGCGACGATCTAACCGCCCGCTTGCTGAATCTCTATGATCATCGCGACCCAGCCCTGGCGACGGCCTTACGAGCCGGACTGGACGCCGATCGCCTCGCCCTGAAACAAGGCATGGATGGCTTAAAGCCGGGCGGCGACGTCGCAGCGGCGATGCGCAAGGCCGCCGAAGGCGCCGCGCGGCTGATCAGCGCCGACGATGGCCCGCGCGTCGCTGCAATGTCTTTCGATGGCTGGGATACGCACGCCAACGAGGGCGGCGCGACCGGACGTCTTGCTCAGCTTCTCGGCGGGCTCGACGGCGCGATCGCCGCGTTCGAAAGCGAGCTCGGGCCCAGATGGAAAGATACTGCGATTGTCGCCATCACCGAATTCGGTCGTACCGTTCACATCAACGGCACGATCGGCACGGATCACGGCGTTGGTACGGTCGCCTTTCTGGCCGGCGGCGCGGTCGCCGGCGGCCGCGTCATCGCTGATTGGCCGGGGTTAAAAAGCGCTGATCTCTACGAGGGCCGCGACCTCAAGCCGACGACCGACCTTCGCGCCGTGCTCAAGGGTCTCCTCGCGGACCAATTTGGCCTTTCGCCGCGCGTTCTTGCGGAAGCGGTCTTTCCTGACACGGCGAGTGTAAAGCCCATGGCCGGCTTGATCGCCGCCTAAGGCCTTGCGCGCCGCACGAACGTTTGAGTCAGGCGCATCACATTCTCGCGGCAAGTCTGGCGCTGAGTGTCGCATGTCACATTGCGGTGAGCTTGAAGCGCCATCGTGTTGACCCGCGATGGAACTTTACGCCGAATTGGTCTATTTTGACGCGGATGCGGAGGCGGCTCTAGCCAGGCCTTTGTCCGCACACAACGAAACGGGTGAACGCCGGCGGCCAAAGCTGTAGCGTTTCAAGGAGGCCCCGATGAACAAGCCAGCGCATTCTTCAGCCAAATCGATATCCAGCCAGCCCTGGCTCCATCAACATAGTGGCGAAGTTCAAAAATATGGCACGGTTCGACAATTTCCGCTCGGCCTTTCCTCGGACGCCCGTCTCTATTCCTGCGAACGCTTGAACCAAATCCTCGCTGATACGCAGATTCTTTACGCGCTTTACAAGAAGCATCATTGGTTGATGCGCGGCGCGACTTTCTATCAACTGCATCTTCTGCTCGACAAGCACGCCGGCGAGCAGAACGAATTGATCGATTCCGTCGCCGAACGTATCCAAACGCTGGGCGGTGTCGCCGTCGGCGATCCGCGTCATGTCGCCGAGATTACTCGGATCCCGCGCGCGCCGAATGGCGTCGAGGAGCCTCCGGCAATGTTGTCCCGCCTCTTGGAGGCGCATGAGACCATTCTTATCGACGCTCATGACGCGGCTGAAAAGACGGCTAAACAAGGCGACGACGGCACCAATGATCTCATCGTCTCCAGCGTCATTCGCACCGGCGAATTACAATGCTGGTTCCTTGCCGAGCATCTCGTCGATACGCCACTCGTGCGCGCGTAAGTCTTCTTCACGCCGCTTCGAGATCGATCACGGCCTTCACGGGAACATGATCGGACGCGCGCTCCCATCCGCGCGCGTCTTTCAAAACCTCCATGCTTTCCGCCCCCGCGCCCAATTTTTCGCTGACCCAGATGTGGTCAAGCCGACGGCCCTTGTTGGCTTTCAACCAGTCCGGCGAGCGGTAGCTCCACCATGTATAAAGCTTTTGCGTCTCGGGTACGAATTTGCGCAGCGCGTCGACCCAATTTCCCGCGGCCTGGGCGCGCGTCAGCTTTTCGACCTCGATTGGCGTGTGGCTTACCACCGAAAGTAGCGCCTTGTGGCTCCAGACGTCGTGCTCCAACGGCGCGATGTTGAGATCGCCGACGAGGATCGCGCGTCGCGCGGCAATCTTGGCCATGCGCGTCCACTCCTCGAGTTCGTCGAGAAAAGCCAGCTTATGCGCAAACTTCTCATTGATGGCGGGATCTGGCTCGTCGCCGCCGGCCGGCACGTAAAAATTATGGATGTCGAGCCCGTCGGTCACGCCGCCACCGAGCGTCACACGCATATGCCGCGCATCGCCCTTGTTGCAAAAGGCGCGTTTCTCGCTCTCTTTGATCGGAATTTTCGAAATGATCGCGACGCCGTGATAGCCCTTCTGACCATTGATCGCGAGGTGCTGATACCCAAGCCGCTGAAATTCCGCGCTCGGGAACTCGGCGTCCCGGCATTTCGTCTCCTGTAGGCAGAGGACGTCCGGCGCATGCTCCCTGAGATATCGTCCGACGAGACCGATACGCAGACGGACGGAATTGATATTCCATGTTGAAATAGTAAATTTCAAGAGAAGCTCCAAGGCCCTCGAAAGCGAACAGATTCGGCGCCACGGGGCGCCTGACAAGTCTCTCTCAAGAATTGCGCACAGCGACAAAGCGGCCCTTGGAACTTAGTCCATTCCGTCGCGTTCGGTTGCATAGCGCCCTTTCCGCCCTCGTGAAAGCGATTGCGGAAGGAGGCATTGCTGGACTTAAAGTAATCGGAAATAATTCACGGACCTCTCGTCGCTTTTGTATTATTTATTTAAGTAAATGTTTGAACAAACAGCGAAATTTTACTTAGGCTAAGCTATTGACAACTCACAGGTTACATTGTGGTTGGAACAAAACAGTGTCTCTGGACGTAACTTACTCACTGCGATTGGCAAGTGGACGTAATGCGCCCGCCGAATGATCGACGGGCATGGTTCCTAACAGGAGGCGCGACTCAAATGCTAAAACGACTTGCTTATGTTGGTCTGATCGCCGCTGCATTAGCGGCTCCCCCGGTCATGGCTCAAACCACGGGCGGCCAGACCCCGTCGCCAGACAAAATGGCGCCAGCGGCGCCCCCGGCGCCCAGCGCTGCCACGCCGGCGCCGGCCCCAGATGCTGCTGATAATAAGGCGACGCCGGCGCCCAGCGCATCAATGGCCAAGCCAAGCGCCGATACCACCGCATCGGCAGCTAAGCCGAGCAGCGATACCTTTGTCACGCAACAAGAGATGGATCAGTGGCGTGGATCGAAGCTCGTTGGCGTGAGCGTCTATGGTCCCGACCAAAAGAAGGTTGGTTCGATCAAGGACGTGCTGATGGATCATGACGGCAACGCCAAGGTCATCGTGATCAGCGTCGGCGGCTTCCTCGGCATCGGCTCCAAGGACGTTGGCGTCCCGTTTAAGTCGATGCAGTGGCGCACCGAAGGGCGCGCAGCCGCGACTAACCCGCCTCCGGCCTCGACGACGGGCTCCGGCAACGGGATGAGCGCCGGCCAGAGTGCGGCGACTGAGACGAAGACAGATCCGAAAGCGGTCGAGGCGAGCCAAGGCTACCCGGACATGGGCGTCATTGCCATGACCCAGGAGCAGTTGAAAGCGGCGCCCGAATTCCATTACGCCTCGGACACGTCGTCGAGCACGAATTCGGCCACGAAGCCATAAAGTTAAAAAGCCGCTCGGCGCTCTCCCCTCCCTCGCCGGGCGAAAGGGCCCTCAGCGCAGAAGCGCTGGGGGCTTTTCTCGTACCCAGCGCAGATGCGGAGCGGCTATGCGCCGCCGCAAAGATGCTCGGAGTCGGGGAGGGTCCAGGTACGCTTGGTGCGAAGGTTCGTCACCATATAAGACCGCCCACGATCGTCGCCTGGCGGACAGGCTCTGGGAAGAGCGATCAGGCACATGACGACGGAATCGCCGCGGCGAGAGTCGAGCAAGGCCGTTTCGCGGTCATACGAGACTTGGTAGCCGCCATTGGCGAAATTGATCGCCGTGCCGCTGGCGAAGTCCTCCGGCTTGATGGGGCCGCCGTCGCCAAGCCGCGGCATAACATCCTTCACAGTCGTCGAAACGCATTGTCCGAGCGTCGTCGGCAATGCCGATGACGGCGGCGCCTTGCTGTCGGCAATCGTTGGCGCGTCGATCCAGGACGGCATCGCAACCTCGGATCCAACGGTTGAATAGCCCTCGAGCGCTCCGGCATAGCTCGCGATGAGGCAAGCGCGCGCCGCGCCGCAGGCATGGCGCTGGGCGAGGAAGGCGCGCGCGACCGCCATCAACCTCTCCATCTCGTGCTTGTCGGAGGCGGAGTCTTTCTTGGCTTGAGAGAAAGCCTTGCCGAGCTTGCTGTCGAGATCCGACAATTGCGGGTCAGCGCAGACGGCGCGCTCCTCGACGGATGCGCTCTTGGCGCAGTCAAAACTCGCGGCCTGCGCCGATGTGGCGGCGAGAACCGCCACGAAGAGAACAAGAAATCTCATCGACGCCCCCCGACGTACTAGGACGTTCGCCGAACCGCCGATCGGCGAAATACGAACTATCGCACGTTCGAATTCATCATTCGTTGCCGTTCGTCGATCGTGAAGAGCGCTGGATCAGGCGTCGCCGTCAGATCGATATTGAACAGTGTCACGACGGTCTGCAGACCCTGCGAGTCGAGCACGGTCCATTGTTTCAGAGCGAATGTCGATGGATCGAACACAAGGGTGATCGTGGCCGAGCCGCCGAATGTCGCTTTGTCTTCGATCGTGATCGCGACCGCGTTCGGATCAATCGTGACGCCGGTGACTTTGGTGTCATGAGCGATGTCGATATGGTCGGCGAGAAGAAATTTCAGCGGCGTCTGGCCGATAAGATAAAGGTCCTGCGTGCCGAGCTTCTGGTCTCTCACGGCGACGCTGCGGCCGTCGGCGACAATGTCAAGCCGATCGGGTGGCGCGAATTGAAAGCGCATGTGGCCTGGCCGCTGAACATACAGTTTGCCTTCGGAGCGCTTCCCATCAGGACTGAGCTGAACGAAATCGGCAGTCATCACTTGGGCGCCATCGAGATAGGCGTTGGCGCGCTTGATGGCGTCGGCCGAGGTAATTGGTGTCGCAGGGTCGGACGGCGTCGTTTTTGTCGAGGGCTTGGGCGCCGTCTTGACGGACTTGGCGGGATGCAAGTCGATCGGTCCATCCTCGGCCGAAGCCGCGCCCAGCGCTAGCGCAAAGGCGAGGGCGGCGATCCCCCCCAATTTCAACGAAAACTTCATAGGCGAAATTTCTCTCTCGGCTCGCTCACGCGGCCGTTATAGCCGGCGCTTGTCGACGCTTAAATACAAAGAGGACTCGACGCAGCTCAACCTGCTCTAAAAGCAAGCGAACAGACGAACGCGCCGCGTCGAGCCTAACTGAGGGACGTCCTTGACGCTTTCACGAAACGACGCAACGCAACGACCCAAAGGCTCTAGGCGCTCGATGTGGCGGGAATGGGACATTGACCAGGCGCTTCAATCGTCTTCAACGACAGAGAACGCGCCGCGATCAATGCCCTCGCCAACGAGAATCTCGCGTTTGCCGGCATGGTTGGCCGGGCCGACGACGCCTTCCTTTTCCATGCGCTCGACCAGGGACGCGGCCTTGTTGTAGCCGACCGAAAGACGGCGCTGGATATAGCTCGTCGAGCATTTGCGGTCGCGCAGCACGATGGCGACGGCGCGATCGTAATAGTCGGCGGATTCTTCGGCGTCCATCGAGCCTGGCGTCAAGGTGACGCCGCCCTCTTCGTCGGCCGCCGGCCCGTCTTCTTCGGTGATCGCGGTCAGATATTCCGGCGCGCCCTGCGTCTTGAGATGGGCGACGATCCTCTCGACTTCGCTGTCCGAGACGAAGGGCCCGTGGACGCGCGAAATGCGGCCGCCGCCAGCCATATAGAGCATGTCGCCCTGGCCAAGCAGTTGTTCAGCGCCCTGCTCGCCGAGAATCGTGCGGCTGTCGATCTTGGAGGTGACCTGGAAGGAGATGCGGGTCGGGAAATTCGCCTTGATCGTGCCGGTGATGACGTCGACGGACGGACGCTGGGTCGCCATGATGAGATGGATGCCGGCGGCGCGGGCCATCTGCGCCAGACGTTGGATCGCCCCTTCGATGTCCTTGCCGGCGACCATCATCAGGTCGGCCATTTCGTCGACGATGACCACGATATAGGGGAGGACCGATAGGTCCATCTGCTCCTGCTCGTAGATCGCCTCGCCTGTTTCGCGATCGAAACCGGTTTGAACGGTACGCGTGATCGCCTCGCCGCGTTCGGCTGCTTCCGCCACCCGCGCGTTGAAGCCGTCAATGTTGCGCACGCCGAGCTTGGACATTTTCTTGTAGCGGTCCTCCATTTCGCGCACCGCCCATTTCAGGGCGACGACCGCTTTTTTGGGGTCCGTGACGACCGGGGTCAGTAGATGCGGGATGCCGTCATAGACGGAGAGTTCGAGCATCTTGGGATCGACCATGATCAGCCGGCACTGATCGGGGGCCAGACGATAGAGCAACGACAGGACCATCGTGTTGATGGCGACCGACTTGCCCGATCCCGTGGTGCCGGCAACGAGCAGATGCGGCATCCGGGCGAGATCGACGATCACGGGCTCGCCGCCAATCGTCTTGCCGAGCGCAATGGCAAGCTTGTGCTTGGTCTTTTCGAAATCCTGGCTGGCGAGCAATTCGCGCAAATAGACGGTTTCGCGCCTTTGATTCGGCAGTTCGACGCCGATGGCGTTACGGCCCTGCACGACAGCGACGCGGGCGGAGATCGCCGACATCGAACGCGCGATATCGTCGGCGAGACCGATGACACGCGAGGATTTAATGCCGGGCGCCGGCTCCAATTCGTAAAGCGTGACGACTGGGCCGGGCCTCACATTGATGATTTCGCCTTTGACGCCGAAATCGTCGAGCACGCCTTCGAGCAAACGGGCGTTTTGCTCCAAAGCATCTTCGGAAATCTTCGCCGCTACGAGCCGTTTCGGCTCGGTCAGCATCGCCAAGGGCGGCAATTGATAAGCGGCGCGATCAAAGAAGCTCGGCTGCGCCTCGGCGCCGAGGCGCTTGCCGGGTTTGAGCGCGCCCGTCGGCGCCGAAACGCGCGAGGCGACCATAGGTTGAACCGGAACCGGAGCGAACGTCTGCGGTGCGGGCGCTGTGCGTCTCACCAATGTCGGCTCGACCCTTACATCCGGCGACGGGGAGGCGTCATCGTTCGAAGCGAAAGAATTCGCGTTCGGATCGAGCCAAGGCGCCCGCGCCGTCGAGGGGCGCGACGTCTTGCGACCGCCGAGAGCGCGACGAATCGCGCTTCTAACGCTCAATACGGCGTGGATTGCAGCGCCGAGCGACACCAAACCGAAGCCTGGCTCGCCGTCGGCGTCCTCTTCTTCGCCGTCGCCGAGATCGGCGGCGCGGCGCGGCGACGCCGTGACCGGCTCTTCCTCGTCGAGGTCATGCGAGCGCATGAAACCATAGCCCGCCGCGGCGCTAAGCGCGAGAATCGCCAGCGCCGCGCTGACCAGGCCAAAGAGCAGGGTGCTGGAAGTCGAGCCGCCGGCGAGCGCACGCTTTCCGCTCAAAACCGCGTCGCCGAGCACGCCGCCGAGGCCCGTCGGAAGAGGCCAGCGGTCAGGCGCCGGCAGGACGGCCGCCAGGCCAGCCGCAGCGGACGAACCGAAGAGCCAGAGGAAAATGCGAATGCGCGCCCGTTCGAGGCGCCGGTGCATGAGCAGCCCCCACGCCCAAAAGGCAGGAGGCGTCAAAGCAGCGACGCATGCGAGCCCCATCGCCTGCATCGCAATATCGGCGGCGATCGCGCCCGGCGCGCCGAGCATATTGCGCACCGGCGCCGACGCCGCATGGTTGAGGCTGGGGTCTTCGACCGACCAGGTCAGCAAAGCGAGGGACAGGGCGCCGACGCCGGCGAGGACGCAGCCGCCAATCAACTCAGCGGCGCGGCGCTTGGGCAATTCGCGAAGCGAGTCGGGCAGATAATCAATGACCGAAAAACTCGTCGTTCGCATCGCTTCCGCGCCAAAACCTTGA
>JASLHV010000204.1 GCA_030153205.1 Roseiarcus sp.
TTGCGGATGGGGCTGAGATAAGCGCTGGAGGCGGAGGAGCGCCGCGCGTCACGCTGCGTCAGTTGATAGAAGCCCACACCTTCCTGCCGCGCGCCATTGACATCGTCGTTATATGGAATGCCCATCTCTTGCGCGGCGCGAAAATAGGCGTCGCATATGGGTAGCGGCGAAATTGGCATGGAGACGCCGAGCGGCCCGCCGTAGGAATGATAATCGTTGACGAAGCGCTGATTGTCTTCGGCGCGCTTGAAATAGGGCAGGACTTCGCGATAGCTCCAGCCTTCGCAACCATGCTCTTTCGCCCAGCCGTCGTAATCCAGCGCATTGCCGCGGGTGTAGATCTGCGCGTTGATCGTCGAGCCGCCGCCGAGGACTTTCGCCTGAGTGAAACGCAGGACGCGGTCCTTCATATGGCGCTGCGGAACGGTCTCCCACCCCCAGGAGCCGATGCCCTTGGTCATTTTCGCGAAGCCGGCGGGCATGTGATAGAGCGGATGACGGTCACGCGTCCCGGCCTCCAGGAGAAGTACGGAGACATCCTTGTCTTCGCTCAGACGGTTGGCGAGGACGCAGCCGGCGGAACCGCCGCCGACGATGACATAGTCGAAGGCTTCGGTCATGGCGATCGTCGCTCTGGGCGGGGGCCAGTCTTGGAATCGGCAGCCGCCTCCCGTACCCTCCCCCGCTTTTTGGGAGAGGGGGCCCGAAGCGGCGCGCTCGCGCTTTGATCGCGCTGCCGCACAAAGCTAAGGGAGGCGGCCTGCGGGATCTGAAAGGTCGCTTGCATCGTCACAGCCGCGGCAGCGATAGGCCGCCGTCGGCGGCGATGACGCTTCCTGTCGCAAAGGCGAAGCGGCCGGAGGCCAAGCCGGCAACCGCTTCGCCGATGTCGCTTGGCTCGCCCCATCGCGCCATCGGGACAAGGCCTGCGCCAATCGCTTCATCGTACCGCCCGGCGACTGGCGCAGTCATGTCGGTGCGAATGATACCCGGCCGCACTTCAAAGACGGCGATCCCGTGCGGGGCCAGACGGAGCGCGAAATTCTGCATCGCCATCGAGAGACCGGCCTTGGAAACGCAATAGTCCGTTCGTTCCGGCGAGGCCATCACCGCGGACACGGAAGTGATCGTGATGATGGCGCGCGGGTGAGCGGCGGGCGTCTCGAGCATCGCCTTGGCCGCGGCCTGCGTCAGGAATAAAGTTCCACGCAGATTGACGTTCATCACGAGATCGAAGTTTTCCGGGGAAAGGTCGAGAAGATCGCCGCGCGCGACCGCGCCGCGGCCGGCATTGTTGACGAGACAATCGAGGCGGCCGAAACGCTTCTTTACGTTGCCGACCAGTTCGGCGTGAGCCGGAACGTCAGCCAAATCATGCGCAAAAAAAGTCGCCTCGGCGCCGGCCGCGACGAAGGATTTTTGCGCCTCTTCGCACTGTTCATCAAGGATAAGGTCGGTGGCGGCGACATCAAAACCAGCGGCAGCGAGTTTCTCGCCGCAGGCGCGGCCGATGCCGCGCCGCGCGCCGGTGATGAGCGCGACCGGCCGCCCGCTCATGTGGCGAGGTCCTTGCGCACGCGTTCCACCGCACGCAATGCGAGCGCGGCGACGGTGAGCGAGGGATTGACCGCCGCCGAGGTCGGCAGGACGCTGGCGTCGACGATGAAGAGATTAGGATGATCGTAGGCGCGACTCTCGGGATCGACTGCGGCGCGGGCGGGATCGCTTCCCATCCTGACCGTGCCACATTGATGGGACGGCGTGCGTCGATCGTAATGTTTGATGAGTACGATCGGGAAGCCTGCCTCTTTGAGCAATTCGCGCATCCGCCTAAGCAGGCCGTTCTGCGCCGCCAGGTTGGAGCGCCGCCAATCGAGCACGACGCGCGAACCGTCGAGACGCACGCGGCTTTCCGGCGAGGGAAGATCTTCGGTCATGAATAGAAAGTCGAACGTGCGCCGCGTCAAAAATCCGAGCGCGGCTTCCGGCGCGCGACGTAATTCCGATTTGAGAATCGGCCCGGATATTTTGCCGACCAATTGCACATGGCCCAGCGGGGCGCCGCCGCGGCCGTCGCTGAGGTAGAAGTCGTTGAGTCCCAAGGTCTTCTTTTAGATCGATTCATTGACACGAAAAGGATGGATCGCCAAGGCGAACGACAGATTGTGGTTCATGAAATGGCGGCCGACCTGATCGGCGCGGTTCGCGAGGCCGTTCGGCATCGCGCCATTCGCCGAGGCGAGCAGAAGCAAGGCCGAATTGACCGCGCCAGCGGCGAGAATCACGACCTTTGACGCAAGGCGCAGCGTCTCGCCGTTCTTCTGGTAGACGACGCTCTCGATTCGCTTGCCGGCGCCGTCCGTTTCCAGCCTCATCACGCGGGCGCCGGTCTCCAACGTCACATTGTCGTATTTCAGGGCTTCAGCGAGGCCGCAGGTCTCGGCGTCCATCTTGCCGCTGCCTGTGTTGGGAAAAGCGTCCCAAGGCGTTTGGCCGTCCTTCAGCCAATTCTCGATATCAACGCCGAGCGGCAAGGACGAGGGATGAAGGCCGATGCGTTTCAACCTTTCTCGCAAATCGGCGATAGCGGGTTCATCCGGCACCGGAGGACAAGGGTAGGGTTGCGAATGGCGCGGCTCGGTCGGGTCGTCACCGAGCGCGCCGCGCGTTCTATAGAGCGCTTCTGCGCGAGAGTACCAAGGCTCGAGCTCCTCATAATCGAACGGCCAGCCCGGCGTCGCCCCTTCGGCATATTCGATCGGCCGGAAGTCCTCGGCGCGGTAGCGAAACAAAACCGCGCCATAAAGCTTGGTGTTGCCGCCAACATAGTAATAATTGCCTGGATTGAAGGGTTCGCCGGCCCCGTCGTACCAGTTCTCCTCCGGCCGGAAAACGCCGCGCTGAAAGATGGCGCGCGGATCGCGCGCATTCTGATGGTCGATAAGACGCTCGCCACGTTCGAGGATCAGAATGCGCGCGCCGGACGGCGCAAGGCCTGCGGCGAAGGTCGCGCCGCCCATGCCAGAGCCGATGACGACGACGTCGATATCCTCTGCCGCCGTCATTCTACCTTCGGGTCCTTGTCGGCCATTTTAATAGACGGAGCCTTCCCCCCATCCGGCCCTTCGGGCCACCTTCTCGCGCAAGCGGGAAAGGGGAGGGTAAGTCGCCGGGCTTCGGAACATGTTATTTCACGAGGTGGAGACGCCCTCATATCCGCTGCGTCGACGCTGGATCGAACAGCACCGCTTTGTCGAGGTTGAAGGCGAAGGGGACGTTTTGGCCGGGGCGTACGTCGGTATCGGCGCGCATCCGGGCGGTCACTTCCTTGCCGGCGATCTTTGTGACGACGAAAGTATCCGAGCCGGCCGGCTCGACAATATCGACATGCGAATTGAACGTCGCCACGCTCTTGGAATGGCGATCGGCGCTTTCCGGATCGCTGACCGCCTCGGGCCGGATGCCGAAAATGACCGAACCGCCATCGTGCAGCTTGTCTTCATTGGCGCTGGATGGGGCGGGCAGGACGATGGGTTGATCGCCATCGCGCTGGAGGACGATGGAGGCGGCGCCGTTCGTTCGCGCGATCTTGCCCTCGATGAGGTTCATCGAGGGCGATCCCATGAAATCGGCGACGAAGAGGTTGGTGGGCGAGTTATAGACTTCGTAAGGACTACCGACTTGCTGCAATTCGCCGTCCTTCAAGACGGCGATGCGCGTCGCCAGCGTCATCGCCTCGATTTGGTCATGCGTCACGTAGACGATCGTCGTTCCGGTCTGATGATGCAGACGCTTGATCTCGACGCGCATATCGACGCGCAATTTGGCGTCGAGGTTCGACAGCGGCTCGTCGAAGAGGAAGACGCGCGGCTGGCGCACGAGCGCCCGCCCCATCGCGACGCGTTGACGCTGGCCGCCGGATAGTTGGCTCGGTCGGCGATCGAGGAGATGGGTGATTTGCAAGGTCTTGGCGACTTCCGCAACGGCCTTGTCGCGCTCCGCCTTCGGCACGCCGCGCATCTCCATGCCGAACGCCATGTTCTGTGCAACCGACATGTTTGGATAGAGCGCGTAGGACTGGAACACCATCGCGATGTCACGCTTCGAGGGATGCAGATCGTTGATCACATCGCCGTCAATGCGGATTTCGCCCGACGAGATCGACTCGAGTCCGGCGATTGTATTGAGCAAGGTCGACTTGCCGCATCCCGATGGACCGACCAGGACCAGGAACCCGCCCTTGTCGAGCGTGAGGTCGATGCCTTTAAGGATCTCGAGCGAACCGAACCTTTTGCGTAACCCGTTGATTTCAAGAAAGGCCATGGGTCTATCCCTTCACGGCGCCGGCCATCAGGCCGCGTACGAAATATCGGCCGCCGACGATGTAGACGAAAAGCGTCGGCGCGGCGGCGATGATCGCCGCGGCCATATTGACGTTGTATTCGACGATGCCCGTCGAAGTATTGACGAGATTGTTCAACGCGACCGTCATCGGTGACTGGTCGCCGGCGGCGAAGGTCGAGCCGAAGAGGAAATCGTTCCAGATATTGGTGAACTGATAGATCACGGTGACGATGAAAATCGGCGTCGAGTTGGGCATCAGAATGCGCCAGAAAATCTGAAAGAAGCTCGCGCCGTCGATCTGCGCCGCCTTGACCAATTCTGTCGGAAACGCCTCGTAGTAGTTCCGGAAGAACAAGGTGGTGAAGCCGAGGCCGTAGACGACATGGACGATCACCAGATTCTCGGTCGGGTTGCCGAAGCCGAAGCTGTAGCCCGTCATATCGGACAATGAATTTCCGATGCCGCCGAGATAGCCGAGGATCACCGCCATCGGGATGATGACGGATTGAAACGGTATGAAGCAGGCAAATAGCATCATCCCGAAGACCAGTTTATGGCCAGGAAAGCGCCATTTGGTCAGTACATAGCCGTTGAGCGCGCCAAGAAACGTGGAGATCGCCACCGCCGGCACGACCATCTTGATCGAGTTCCAGAAATAACCAGCGATGCCGGCGGTGTCAGAGACGCCGATGCGCGCCTCGCCCCAGGCCTGCACCCAGGGATCGAAGGTGAGGTGATGCGGCGGCGCGAACATGTTGCCGCCCGTCACTTCGTCAAGAGGCTTCAGTGACGTCATCACCATGACGACAAGCGGCACGAGATAGATGAAGGCGAAGAGGATCAGCAAACCGTAGATCACAACGCGCGTGAAGTTCGAGTGGCGCGCCGGCTCGCGGCTCGGCGCGGCGGTGAGGAGATCGGCGGCGCTCATCGGCCTTTCTCCCGAAGCTCGGAGTAGAGATAGGGGACCATGATTGCCGCGATCGTCATCAGCATGATGACCGCGGCGGTTGAGCCGACCGCCATTTGGTTGCGCGTGAACGTATAGGAATACATGAAGGTCGAAGGCAGCTCGGCGGCGCCGCCGGGATTCTTGCCGGTGACCGACAGCACCAAGTCATACGACTTGATGGCCATATGGGTCAGGATGATGATGGCCGAGAGAAATACTGGCCGCATGATCGGAATGATGATCCGACGATAGGTGGCGAAGGTCGAAGCCCCGTCGATCTGGGCCGCCTTGATGATTTCCCCGTCGACACCGCGCAGTCCCGCAAGGAACATCGCCATGACGAAGCCGGAGGTCTGCCAAATGCCGGCGATCGCGACGCAATAGATCATCATGCGGGGATTGACGACCCAATCGAATTTAAAGCTCGTCCATCCCCAATCATGCACAGCCTTTTCGAGTCCGATGCCGGGATCGAGAAAGAGCTTCCATGCCGTGCCGGTCACGATGAAGGACAACGCGAGCGGATAGAGATAGATCGGCCGCAGGATTCCCTCGCCGCGGATTTTTTGATCGAGAAGGATCGCCAGGGTCAAGCCGAGGATGAGACAGAAGACGACGTAGAGCCCGCCGAACAGGCCCATATTGACGATCGCGGTGTACCAGCTCGAGGGTGGATCGGTTTCGAAGGTCCAGTTCCAGAGCTTCTGATAATTGGCGAGGCCGACCAAATGGGTCGTCGCGAAAGCCTTGGAATTCGTGAAGGACAGAAAGAGCGTCCACAGATTGAAGCCATAGACAAAAAACAGAACGGCGACGAAGGACGGCGCCAGCACAAGCTTGGGGAGAGCGCCCTGAAGGCGGCCGCGCAACGACGCGCGGGACCTCCCCGCCGCGGTTCGGGCGATTGGCGCAACGCTCACGGTCATTCTTCTTGTCCTCGCATGATCGACGCTGCGTCCCTTTTTAGCGAAGAACCCTCCCTCGCGCGAGCGAGGGAGGGGCGTTTTCGTTACTTGGCGTTGTTAAGCGCCTTGACGAGTTCGGTCACGGCCGAGTCGGAAGACTTGATCTCGCCATGGAAGAACTTGGTCACGACGTCATGATAGGCGCCGGCGACCGCCGGCGGCTGGGCGTAGTTCTGAGCCATGGAGCCGACGAATTTGCCGCTCGCATTGGCGGCCTTGACGTCGGCGATACCCTTCTTGCCGCAAGCGTCGAAGGCGGTGTCCGGAACGTCCATGCGCGCCGGGACTGAGCCTTTGACGACGTTAAACGCCGACTGGAAGCTCGGGCTCATCGTGGCGTCGGCGAGCGCGAGCTGCGCCGCCTTGCGGTCGGCGGAGACGTTGAACATCGCGAACATGTCGGTGTTGTAGATCACCGAGCCGTCGGTGCCCGGGAAGCGGTAGCAGAGGAAATCCTTGCCGGCTTCCTTATTGGCGGCCTTGAACTCGCCCTTGGCCCAGTCGCCCATCACCTGCACCAACGCATCGCCCTTGATGACCATGGCGGTCGCAAGATTCCAGTCGCGGCCGGCATAGTTCGGATCGGTATAGGCGCGGAGCTTGGCCAGATTGTCGAAGGCCTTCTTCATCGTGTCAGACTTCAAGGCGCTCTCGTCCAGATCGATGAACGCCTTCTTGTAGAAGTCGATGCCGCCGGTCGAGGCGACGACCGAGTCGAACAAGGTCGCCTCCTGCCAGGGCTGACCGCCCAGCGCCAGCGGAATTACGCCGGCCGCCTTGGCCTTGTCGAGAAGCGCGACAAAGTCGTCGAAGGTCTTCGGCTCGGTCCCGCCGACCTTCTCCATCACGGCCTTGTTGATCCAGACCCAATTGACCGAGTGGATGTTGACCGGAACCGCGTCCCACTTGCCGTTGGTGGTCGTGAATTTCTGCAGGGCGGCGGGAACGACCTTGGCCCAATCCTCCTTCTTCGCCAGCGACGAGATATCGCCGAGCTTGCCGGCCTCGGCGTAGTCGATGGCGAAATAGCCGAGGATTTGCGAGGCGGTCGGCGGATTGCCGGCGGCCACCATCGCCTTCAGCGCGGTCATGGCGCCTTCGCCGCCGCCGCCTGCGATCGGCACGTCCTTCCAGGCGTAGCCTTCCTTGGAGAGGTCCTGCTTGAGCACGTTTAACGCGGCCGCTTCGCCGCCTGACGTCCACCAATGCAGCATCTGCACTTCTTTGTTGTCGGCGGCGTGAGCGACGGCGATCGCGCCGGCGAAGCCCGCCGCCATCGCGCCCGCGAGGAGCTTGGTACGAAGTTTCATGTCCAACCCTTCCAATCAGCGTAATATCCCAACCGGATTCGGTCCGGCGCCGTTTCCAAGAACCGGAAATGCGGTCCCTGTCTCTCCAACCACGCCCCAGCGGCTTGCCGCCATTGTCGACGTGGAAAGCTCATTCTCTCACCGACCAACGAAGGCGGCCGGACGTTTGCCGCGAAACGCGGCGACGCCTTCGGCAAGGTCCTCCGTCATCGCGGTCAGCGCGCCAGCGAGGCCTTCGATCGGCGCGTCTTTGTCCTCGCCTTCGGCGGCATTGATCATCGCCTTGACCATTTGCACCGCGAGCGGGCCGCGGGCGGCGATGCCCGCGGCGATCGCGGCTGCACGGGCGAGACCGGCGCCGGCTTCGACGACTTCATCGACCAGTCCGAGGGCCAGCGCCTCATCTGCCGTGAACATCGCGCCGCTCAACGCCATGCGGCGTACGACGCCGGCGCCGAAACGGCGCACGAGACGCTGCGTACCGGACCAGCCGGGCGCCATGGCGAGACCGGTCTCGGGAAGGCCCAGTTTTATGCCGTGCTCGGCGACGCGAATGTCGGCGACGGCGGCGAGCTCCAGACCGCCGCCGAAAGCGTGGCCTGTCAGGGCGCAAATCAGGGGAACGCGGAGGCGCGCCAAGGCCTCGAAAGCGCGATGGCCGATGCGGGTCCAATCGCGCCACATTTCGAGCGGCGGCAGGCCGCCCCAAGCGGCGATGTCGCCGCCGGCGCAGAAAGCTTTACCTTCGCCGGAGAGGATCGCCACTCGTACTTCCTTCGAAGCTTCGATCGCTGTAGCCGCCTCGGCGAGCGCGACGATCATGGCGCGATCAAGCGCGTTGAGCTTCTCGGCCCGGGTCACCGTGATTCGCGCGATCGGTCCGTCCAAGGAGAGGCGTATATATTCACTCATTCCGCCGCCTCGCGATTGGCCAGCCGGGCCGGCGCGACCTGCAGGTCGAGCCCGATCGGCTCGGGGTGGAACAAGGCGCGATCCATCGTCTTGAGATCGGCGGCGACGCGCAGCGGAAAATGCGCCTGCGCGAGAATGTCGCGTTCCAGGTCGACGCCCGGCGCGATCTCGACCACGGTCACGCCTTGGCGCATCAAGCGCAAGACGCAACGCTCGGTGACATAGACAATATCCTGGCCCTGAGCCTGGGCCCTGGCGCCGGAGAAGGAGACTTGTTCGACCTCTTCGACCAGCTTCTTGACCTTGCCTTCCTTCTCGATGATGAGCGCGCCTTCGGCGATGGCGAGGCCGGCGCCGGCGGTGAAATAGCCTGAGAAGACGATCTTCTTCGCCCGCGCCGTGATGTCGACAAAGCCGCCGGCGCCGGCGGTGACATGCGGTCTGGCGCCGAGTTTCGAGACGTTGACTGAACCTTGGCGATCGATCTCGAGAAAGGACAGGAGCGAGCAATCGAAGCCCGCGCCCTGAAAGTAGGTGAATTGGTACGGTGAAGGCATGATGGCTTCAGCGTTTGAGGCGCAGCCGAATTGGAAGTCGAGCAAAGGCACGCCGCCGACTGCGCCTTGCTCGATGACCCAGGTGACGGCGCCATGCTGACCTTCTTCGATCAGAATACGCGGCACATTGGCGGAAATGCCGAAGCCGATATTGACCGCGTCGCCGTGACGGAGCTCTTGCGCAACGCGGCGGGCGATGACTTTGCCGACCCCGAATTCAGGGATATCAAACGAAGAGAGGGGCCGGAATATCTCGCCGGAAATCGCCGGCTCATAGATCGTTTGCGTCGTTTGCATCTGATCGGGCGCAACGACAATTGCGTCGACGAGAATGCCAGGAACGAGGACGTGCTGCGGCTTTTGCGTGCCGGCCTGGGCGAGGCGCTTGACCTGCGCGATGACGATGCCGCCATTGTTGCGAACGGCGAGCGCTTGATCGAGCGGGCCGAGATAGCCGCCTTCATGTTCATAGGAAAGATTGCCGCGTTCATCGGCGGTGGTCGCGCGAATGATAGCGACATCGGGAATGATCGCGGGGAAGAAGAGCCATTCGTCGCCGGCGAATTGAACCTTGCTGACGATCGGCGTTGCAGCCGCTTTCGCATTCATGGCGCAGCCTTCGCGCGCGGGATCGACGAAAGTATCCATGCCGATCTTAGTCAAGACGCCTGGGCGCTTCGCCGCCGCCTCGCGATGCATGTCGAAGAGAATGCCGGACGGGATGTTGTAGGCGGGGATGTGGTTGTCTGAGACCATGCGCCAGATTTTCGGCGGCTCGGCCCTGGACGGACCGGACGGGTACGAGCCAGCGAGAATGCGGGCGAGGCAGCCGTCTTTGGCGAGATGGTCGATCCCGGCGATGCCCCACATGTCGCC
The DNA here is from genome assembly GCA_030153205.1 of Roseiarcus sp. Lineage (GTDB taxonomy): Bacteria > Pseudomonadota > Alphaproteobacteria > Rhizobiales > Beijerinckiaceae > Roseiarcus. The sequence goes on from JASLHV010000204.1 coordinate 9,917, forward strand.
GGCGGCGATCGGGTGCAAGGTCGTGATGTTGCGCGGATGACCTTCCGCCTCGAAGCGCCGGCCGATTGCGGCCAGCATCGCTTCAGGACAACCAAGCCCCGAGGAAGAGGACACAGTGACCACCGCGCCATCGGGGATGAGCTTGGCGGCTTCGTCAGCGGTGATTACGCGGGGTGGTGGCATGTTATAGACCCGGATCGACTTTCGTTTCCTGGCCGGACCGGGCGGCGTCGAGCACGGCGAGCGCCGAAGCCATGGACCGTACCCCGTCCTCTCCGGTCGCGGCAGGCGCGCCCTCGCCGCGAATGGCGGCGTGAAAAGCGCGAACAGACCGCTCGTAGAGATTCTCCTGATCGAGCGG
>JASLHV010000488.1 GCA_030153205.1 Roseiarcus sp.
CGAACCTCAACATCTGCCTTTCGCGGAAATGCTCTTCCAAGCGGGCTTGAAAGCCGCCAAGCATATTGGTCTTTCAAAGGCGATAAGACATCAAGGAAGATACAGAAGCAGACGGCTTGATCAAAGCGCTATTTGCAATCCGCGCAAAGACGCGCCCTGATTCATAGGCAACCTTTGCCGCCTCGGCGTATCCCGTAGAGACGAGCGCCGGTCCGGCCTCTAAGGACGCCCTACCTTGCAGGCTGTTTTCCCAAGAAGCGTCGGATTCTTTCAAATACCGGTAGCGACGCCTCACGCCTATTCTCAGGCTGGGAGTGGGAACCGGCATTGTCCTCGCGTTCCGAGGGGTGGCCTAATTCGGCAATTAGAGGGCCAAGGTAGGACTTGTACGGGAGCCAGCGATCGATCGATTCCGTGTAAATAGGTCTGCGGACTTGAACCGCGCTAGCCGTGCGCACTTGTCGTGCGGCCCGATAAAAGGTCAAGCAACGATCATCCCAGTCGAGGCCGCAGTGGGAAATGACTCGGCGAACCTGTGGCTCAAAATCGGTAACAAGCCTTTCGTATTGTACTTCAAGCCATGCACTTTTCGGCAAAATCTCCCGCCAATGTAACGTCAGGGTTTGGTAAGCCTTGTAGTAACGCCCCAATTCTCCCAGATCATACGCATAAGGTATATGCCCGGTAAACAGGTGCGAGTAACACGATAGGCATGTGTCGAGCGGGCGCCGATGTGCATGAATTATCCGCGCGTTTGGAAACGCGAGACGGATGAAACCGATGAGCCGGAAATTCTCCGGCAGCTTGTTGACGATTCTTTCCGCTTTGGGCGCAGAGGATCGCACGCGCCCGATGTACCGAGCCCCCAATTCTCGCCACTCGCTCGGCCGAATTTGCGCCACGCTTTCGGGGAAGCTTATTCCATTGGCGATCGGGCCGCCGCAACTTAACATCGCCTTTGTGAAGTCGTCAGTTTCTCCCGCCGCGAAGACTTTCGGATGAGCGGCCAAGATTTGTTCAATCAAGGTCGTGCCTGATCGCGGCATTCCTACAATAAAAAGCGGGACGTCAGAGGGATCGCCGAGGCCGGCGTGTTGCCGCATTGTCTCCTCTGAAAATGCCTTTTTTGTACGCTTCAGAATGTCGATAGTCGACGTCTCATTGTAGATAATCTTCTTTCGCTTGAGTGCGTTCCCGCGTTCAAGATGCTGAAATGAACGTTCGTGATCTCCGACATCGGCGAACGCCTTGGTCAAAGCGAATTGAAGAAATATCTGCGCCTCTCCGCCCAGAGATGACGGGTCGCTTGCTAAATCCAGCATGGCGCGCAGACGACGATCGTCCATGCGCGCGACCCGTGTCAGATTATAATAGAAACCGGCCTTTCGCGGCGCTATCTCAATCGCCTTCTCCATCGACTGTTTCGCTTCTTGGACATGGCCCAACTCCATCAGGGTCAGGCCCTTGCCGTCATGGGCTTCCGCGCAATCGGGTTTCAACGCCAAAACCCTATCATAATTGGCCAGCGCCTCATCAGCGCGACCAAATTCCTTCAGCGCATGCGCTCGATTGGTGAGCGCAGCAATAGAGCCAGGATCCAGTGCGAGCGCCGCGTCAAAACAAGCGACGGCCTCGGCTGGCCGGTTGAGACTTTGAAGCGCACAGCCGCGATTATTGAGGGCGTCGAGATGATTTGGATTTAGTGCAAGCGCGCGCTCACAGCTCTCCAGCGCCTCTTGGATACGGTTTAAGTCCCTGAGCGCACCGCTGCGATTATTGAATATATCAGCGACGCCGGGCTTAAGCGCGATAGCGCGATCATAACTCTCCAAGGCCTCTTCCGGCCGATTGAGATTGCGGAGAGCGTCGCCACGATTGGCTAGCGCCTCCGGAAAGTTCGGCTTGAGCGCCAGCGCTCGTTCATAGCATGTCAAAGCCTCTGCGGAGGCTCCGAGATTCGTGTGAACGATGCCAATATTCGAAAGCGCTCCAACGTCGTTTGGTCGAAGTTTTACCGCCGCCGACAGGTTGATCAGCGCTTCGGCATATCGATATAGCTGAATCTGGAGAATTCCTAACCCATGCAGGGCGTCAAACTGATCAGGCTGCGCGCGGAGTACGGCGACATATTCTTTTTCAGCCCAATCGAGTTTGCCGAGTTGATGCCAATGAACGGCCCGGTTTAGCCCGGATGGCGCGTTTGGCTGTTGACCTTTCTTGGTCGGCCGCCGGTTCATTTGGTCATCCACCTGGTTCACGCGGTCGGACGCAAAGCCCGCAAAGCGGGCTCAGCACGCGAGGCGTTCTCAGTACAAGTACATTGGGACGGGCGAGGTATTACGGATACGGACGCCAGGAAATGGGCAGCAGGTGGGTTGGGTCTGGAAGCTCCGTTCCCATATTCCGCATCACAAGAACGAAACCCCAATAAAGCACCAGAAGCGCCACAGCCCCCAACAGAGCCATTGTCAACCCGGACGACATTTCAGTTCGCGGCTGTATGAGTTGCGGTATTGAAATTGAGATGGGGTGAGTCGGCTAATTACACTTTTGTATAGTCCGACGAGCAGCGCCGATTCCTTGTCAACGAGAAACGCTTTCGGTTCTCTCGGCCGTGTTAGCCGCTCCTGTCGATCCCGGCCTACGTCAATAATATAACGCAATCATCGTGTAATATTGTATCAAGTGCTTGGGTCCCGTGACGAGCGCTGCGTCAAGCACGGTCCCTTGGTAAATTGTCGATCTCGCGGCTCGCTCCCCGCGCCTTCGTTGTCGACCGAAGCAGCCAACGCTTAGAGCGCGAAGTACACAGTTTCGTGGTCGCACCCAACCAACCCGCGATGGCGATCCGACGCGCGAGCGCATCGCGAGGGTCACGCCCGCAACGGCTAACAACCCATGGATTCTTCGAGTAGTCGGAGTACAACACTTGACTGTTGTAGTTATCTTATTTACGCTTCATGTAATCGTTTGTGGTCCAACAAATGGAAACGCCAATAGAGACAAATGCGACGAATCCCGACCTGGATCTGATCCAGGGGTCGTCCGTTGATGTTTTGGTTGGACAAATCAGAAGCTTGATCGGCACCGAAGGCTTGCGCGTGGGCGACAGCCTGCCTTCTGAGCGTGACCTGTGCCTTCGCTTTAGTGTGGCTCGTAATACGGTTCGCGAAGCGATCCGGGTGCTGAAAGCCTATGGCATCGTCGAGGTTCGGCCGAAAGTCGGAGCGGTTGTCGTCGACAAACGCCTGGACGCTGTCGTCGATCTCTTCGCTTTTAAACTGAATTCGACGGAAGACGCCTTTCGCGACGTTCAGGGCTTTCGTGCGCTGGTCGAAGTCGGCGCCGCTGACGAACTCGTCGCCCGTGCTCGCGATCCCGACATATTCGCATTGCGAGCCATCAATGAGGCGATGCGGGCGGCGCCGGCGCCTCTCCAATGCGCGGCGCTGGATTGCGAATTTCATCAGCGGTTGGTCTCGATAACCGGCAACATAACTCTGGTGCATGTCTACAAAATATTGAGGCCGCGTCTGATCGACGTGATGTCGTCAGGCAAAAGCACTGGCGAGGGGGTCGAAGCGGCGTTCGTAGAGCATGTGTCGATCGTGCATGCTCTCGAGAGAAAGAACAGGATCGCGTACCAGTACCATATGACCAGGCATTTGGAATCCGGATTGTACTATATTTGATATTCTCGCTGTATCCGCCTAACCGCGGGCGAGGTTGCGATAAAAACCGTTCGCAGAAGCGGAAAATCGATTTTGGAAGAGGAAACGATGTCGGATATTTGCTCGATGTCTTCAATGGTGATTACACGCCGCCCTTCGTTATGGCCGCCTGCGTGGCCGTTGTTGGCGCGTGTTCATATGCATTCATCGTCGGTCGTGCTGAACCTCTGCCTCTCTTGCCAAGTTCTCGGATGGAGCAATAAAGACGCAACCCTCATTTTAGCTTAGTCATATCGCACCAAATCATAAATTGCGGAGAGGAATTTTAAGAAGCCGGCCAACCTCCGCGAATCTTTCTTACTTGTACCTTATATCGTATTTAAGCGCCTAATTTAGGTACGAAAATTATTTTCCTATCAAGATCCAGCGCTCTCAAACGCTGGCGGCCGTGGGCGTCCAGCCGCGGCGCGCGCCTGACCTCGGTTATGACGTTGGCGTAGGAAAGCGACGCTCGGCGAGCGCAAGTGCGGTGTCGCCGTCCGTAATCAGACCAGCGACAAGTCCGGCGTGGAGCAGCCCATCGATCGCTTCGACCTTTTCCAGGCCGCCGGCGGCAAGGACAACATTGCGGCCGCGCAGGTGTTCGGAATCGACCGCGAGCGTGCGTCTGCTGAGTTCGTGATCCACTTGCCGTCCCGAGGCGTCGAACAGACGACCCAGCGTGTCGCATACCGCGCCCCTGGCTCGGATGTCTCGCAACTCCTCGACCGACAGCATGTTCTGTTCGCGCAAGAAAGCAGTCTCGGTCAATTCGCCGGCGCTGATCAGGAAGAGGTCGGCCGAGCGAGCCAAAGCCAATGCCTCGGCCACCGACCGCTGCGACATAAGTACGTCGCGATCGGCTTCGCTGTCGGCGATGAAGGGAACGGGAAGGAAATGCCCTTCGCCGCCGGTTCTCGCTGCGAAGGCCTGGACGACCTCGAAGGGATTGGAGGCCGAATTGCGCGTGAGGGAGCCAAGCAGAGAGACGAACTGCGCCTGCGCGTTGCGTACGCCCGAGAGCTGGTGCGCGATCTGCGCGATCGTGCGGCCCCAGCTCACGCCGATCTTCAACGGACCGTTGTCGAGCTTGCCGCGCAGAAAGCCAGCGCCGGCCGTTCCTACCGCGCGCCGGGCCATCAAGCCGTGCATGCGCAAAGCAGCGGGATCCGTCGCGAACTCCCGGCCCACGCCGATGGCCGGCGACGACAGACAAAAGTCCAAGCCGAATCGATCCACGATCGTTTGCTCGGCTTCGAGCTCGCGGCCGGACTCATGGTGGATCGTGACACTGACCAGCCCGCGCTCCCGCGCTTCCGCGATCAGTCGATTCACACGCGAGCGGTGGAGGCCGAGCCGGCCCGCAACCTCCTCCTGGGTGAAGCCGGCGACATGGTACAGCCACGCGGCGCGGACGATGAGTTCGTCGTCGCTGGCGAAATTCAGCGCGAGGGTGAGGGGATCGTTTCTAGGCTTGGCCACGTCTGACCTTGACAACACGTCGTAGGCAAGGCAAGTCTTGCACAAATGTCGTGACTAACGTCAAATGTGACGCTACGGGAGCCGGGAGGCGCAAGGACGATGAGGAGGCACTCTGCGTTTTCGCAAAGAATGCCGACCGCTCGCCGCCCGATCGGGGAGCTGGCGTCGTGAGCTTCGTCGTCGGCGTTGACGGTGGAACCGAGAGCGTCAGGGCTGGCGTCTACGATGAGACGGGCCGTTGCTTGGCGACGGCGGCGAAAAGCTACGAAACCCATTTTTCGCCTGGCGCCCGCGCCGAGCAGGACCCTGAGGACTGGTGGCGATCGATGGCGGTCGCGGTCCGCGAGGCCGTCACCCGGTCTGGCCTGCCGTCCGAGGCGATCAAGGCCATTGCCGTCGACACCACGTGCTGCTCGGTCGTCGCGCTCGATCAGCAGGCTCGCGCGGTGCGTCCGGCGATCATCTGGATGGACGTGCGCGCCGGTCAGGAGGCCGCTTCTGCTTTGGCCACCGGCGATGAGGCGCTCGCCGTCAACGGAGGCGGGCTCGGGCCGGTTTCCGCCGAATGGATGATCCCAAAAGCGCTTTGGCTCGCGCGTCACGAACCGGACAATTTCGCCCGCGCCGCGACGATTTGCGAATACCAGGATTTCATGACGCTGCGGCTGACCGGCCGGCGCATCGCCAGCCAGAGCAACGTCTCGTTGCGCTGGCATTATTCCACGAAGCGGCCCGGCGGCTGGGCCTTGGGGCTGCTCGAAAAACTCAATCTCTCAGAACTCGCCTCGAAATGGCCGTCTGAAATATTGCCGGCCGGGGCGCCGATCGGAACGCTGACGGCGGAAGCCGCTGCCCATCTCGGCCTCCCGACAACAACTTTGGCGGTGCAAGGTGGCGTCGACGCGCTCGTCGGCATGGTCGGCCTCGGCGTCGCGCAGCCGGGACAACTCGCCCTCATCACCGGCTCGTCGCATTTGCTGTTCGGGGTCTTGGCCGACGCCGGCATGTCAGCCGCAGGCCTATGGGGGGCTTACCCCGACGTACTCTATCCAGGTCGCGCGCTGATCGAGGGCGGGCAGACTTCGACGGGTTCGATCATCAACTGGCTTCGCCGTATCGGCGGCGGGATCGATCTCGCAATCCTGAACCAGGAAGCGGAGAAGCTGGAGCCCGGCGCCGACGGGCTGCTTATGCTCGATCATTTTCAGGGCAATCGCACGCCCTATACCGATCCTTTGTCGCGAGGCGCCTTCGTCGGCCTCACGCTCGCCCATGGGACGCCGCATCTGTTCCGCGCGGCGATCGAGGGCATTTGCTTCGGTACGCGCGCCATTCTTGATCGCATGACCGAGGCGGGGTTCCGCGGCCGCGAAATCGTCATCGGCGGCGGCGCGGCGCGCTCCGATTTGTGGGTACAAATCCACGCCGACACGGCTGGCGTACCCGTGCGCGTCTCCGAGACGGCGGACGCCGCGCTTCTTGGCTCGGCGATTCTCGCTCAGGTTGGGCTTGGCGCCTTTGCCGCGATCGACGACGGCGTCGCCGCCATGGTTCGGCCCGGCCGGACCGTCGAGCCGCGCGCGGCGATGCGACCTCGATATGAAGAACTCTACCAGCGCTACCA
>JASLHV010000273.1 GCA_030153205.1 Roseiarcus sp.
GCCAGTGCGAAATGGCTGCATTGGTTGATTGCCATCGCCGTCATCGCCTTGATCCCGATGGGGCTCGTCATGAAGCGCGTTCTGGACGAGGGCGCGCCGCGCGATCGCCTTTATGATTTCCACGAGGCGCTCGGCGCCGCCGTCTTGCTTGTGATGGTGGCGAGGCTGGCCCGGCGTTTGATTGCCGGCGCGCCGGCGCCAGACGAGACGCTATCGCCCTTCGAACGCCGCGCCTCCTTGTCCGCGCAACATGCGCTTTATCTCCTCTTGTTCATCGTGCCCATTCTTGGCTGGCTTGGTACGAATGCTTATGGCGATCCCGTGAGCCTCTTCGGTCTTTTCACCTTTCCGACCTTGCTCGGCAAGGACGAACCTTTGTCCGAACAGATATTCGTCTGGCACCTCGTCGGCGGCTTATTGGTCGCGGCGATTGTTATTCTGCATGCCGGCGCGGCATTGTACCACCGTCTCGTCAAGCGCGACGGCGTGCTGGCGCGTATGTGGCCGGGCAAATAACGCCTTCTCCACCCGAGCGGCGGTCGGCAAATCGAGTTTCCGGCGGAAACGGGCGATTTCGCCGTTAACCATGCCTTTTTAAGGTTAAAGCGAACATTTTGAGTAATTAACTTTTTGTTAGCCTATTTGTTATTGACGCGAAGGAGGGAATTATGAGCGACGCGTCAAGCAAATCTGCGGCGCACTACGTCGAAGAGATAAAGAATTCTTGGCGCAGTTTTCGTCAACTCGTGACCGGCAAAGGTCTGCAGCAAGTCGAGACGACGGCGGTTGCGACGATCGAACCTGAGACCGCGACGCTGAATTCTCTCGCCAAGGTCAATGAGGAGACGCGCGAGCGCTGCCTCAATATTCTTGATCGACTTGAAGACCTGATCGTCATTCGCCAGGAATTCGTCGAAGTCGTAGGCGAGGTCGGCCGCGTCCTGCGCGAGGCCGAGGGCACGTCTTCGACACTGGTTGAACGTACCGCGATGTTGACGCGCGAGGAAACCGAGCATAGCGCCCTCAAGGCGCGCTTCCGTTCGTTGCACGAAGACAGCGAAGTCAGGTCGCAACAGAACGACTTGCTGCTCAGCGAGACCCAGCGCTTCGGCGATCTCGTCTCGGCGCGCGAGGCCCGCATCACTGATCTCGAAGCGGAACTCGCGGAAGCCAAGGAAAACAGCCTGGCGTTCTATCGGGAGATCGAGCGTCAGCACGCCATCGCCGAGGCAATGGCCGTCAAGCTGCAAGCCGCCGAAGAAAATGTCCGCTCCAGCGAAGCCCTGGTCGCCAATCATGAAGAGCGCGCCGCAATATTGCTCGATCGCTGCTCAGCCGCCGAGTTTTACGCCACTGCGCTGGAAGGCAATGTCGCCGAGCAGCATTCAGCCAATAGAAGCCTGCGTGAGGCTTTGGCGGATTGCGAGAGGCGACTTGAGGCGACGAGCTCGGAGTTGAAGTCGGAAACAGCGGAAAGAGAACGCCTCTACAAAGTGGCGCGAGACGCGGAGGAGAGGCTTTCGGCAGCGCAATTGGAGCACGACATGACGCTTGTCGGCTTGCAGCGCCGAGAGGAATCTCTGTTTGAAGAAATCGAGGCGCTTAAAAAAGAGCTCGACGTACAGCGGTCGCGGGCGCAATCGGCCGAGACGACTGTCGCTGCAACGCGCGCGGAACATCAAAATGCTGTCGCTGAACTACGCTCCAAAGCGCGGCGCGCCGAAGCTCTCGAGACTCAAGTCACGCCGCTGGAGCGCCAGCTCGTCGAAGCCAAGGCGGAAATCGCCGCCGCAAACGAAAAGTACGCCGAGGCGGAAAAGACCCGCGCGCGATTGGCCGATCGCGCGCAAGCCCTGGTCAGGGCGATGAGCGATCAAAAGGCGAAACTCGAATTGGCGGAGGAGCGTTGCGCGCTTCTCGACGCATCGACCGCGTCTGAAGCCGCCCGCTTTGCCCAAGAGAGGGACGAGCTTCAGGTGAAGCTGCACGATCTCGCCGAGCAGTTGGAGAAAGAAAAAAGCGCGCATGCCGTGGCCGCCAGCGCGCTCGAGGCGGCGCGCATCCGCAGGCGCCAGCCGAATGATACGTCGACCTGGTTCGACATCCTCGCCAGGGCCGACGAAGCCGCCGGCTCTGAGAGCGCTTCCGATGCAAGCGGCCGCTCGCTTCCGGCTCCGAACGAATCCGGGCCGCCGCCCTTGACGTCGCCGATCCCGCCGATGAGGACGTCGCTCGAAAAAACCGACCCGCAAGACGGCAAGGGCGCCGTGACGATCGCCCGACCCGTCATCCGCAAACGCGAAAACACCTTCACCCGCGGGCGGCGGTGAGCGAAGAGCGGAAACCAGGCTAGTCGCCCAGCGCGACGCCAGCCGAGGCTGGTGCGAAGGCGGAGCGGCTAGGTCGCCTCGGTCTTGATGAGACCGTCTATACCTCCATCATTGCGTCAACAAATCCGCGCGGCTCAAGGAAGAATTCCTTGAGCAGCTTGAAATGCTCGGTTTGCGTTACCTCGATCGGGTCGAGGCCGTCCTTTGTCATGCGCAGTAAAGTGGCGCCGGGATAGGCCATCAATAGTGGGGCATGCGTTGCGATGATGGTCTGCGCGCCGTCCTCGCGCTCCATCCGCAGCAATAGTTTCATGAACTCGATCTGCCGCGATGGCGACAGAGCGGATTCGGGTTCGTCGAGGATGAAGAGGCCCTGCCGGCGCGTACGCTCGTTGAAGAAGCGCAAGAAGCCTTCGCCATGCGAATGAGAGAGGAAATCCGGCGGCGGCGGCCCCGGCGTGCCGATGGCGGCCTCGTCGAGATAGCGCGCGACCGAGAAGAAGCTTTCGGCGCGGAAGAACCAGCCATTGGTAATTTTCGGCAGCCATTGCGCCCGCAGCGCCTTGGCGAGAAGGCCGCCGCTCCTGTCGAGCGCCCGCGAATGATCGACCGGCCGATAGCCTTTGCCGCCGCCGGCCTCGTCGAACCCGGCGAGGATGGCGACGCCTTCGAGAACGGTCGACTTGCCGACGCCGTTCTCTCCGACAATGATCGTAACCGGCCGATCGAAGCTCCATTCGAAGCTGCGCCGACGGAACAGCGGCAAACAGAAAGGATAGACCTCCCAATCCTCTACCTTGTCCGCATCGAGCATGACGCGGCGAAGATAGGGCGCGGGCAAATTGATACGACGCTGTCTCCACGCCATGAGATTTTTCAGGTCCGATTACGCCGGCGTGTGATTCCCGCTTCGTCGCTGCGTCGGCGAACATTGACCTGAGAGGGCTCTCTCGGCTCGCCTTCGTTCGAAAAGAAAAAATCGATAGCCGTCACGCAGAAAGACAGTCGGCATGACGGCTAGCTCTCACAGTTTCGCCAAGCCGCTCACGAGCACCCCGTCGTCCCCCCGCAAGTCTCGCACTTCAAGCACGTCCCGTTCCGCACCATCGTAAAGTTCCCGCATTCCGGGCAGGCTTCGCCGACGTAGCCTTTCATCCGCGCTTCCGCGCGTTTGTCGGCTTCGCGCGCTTCCGGCGCGGCGAAGGAGACGCCCGCCAACGTCGCCGGGCTTTCCTCTTCGTAATCCTCGATATCCCCTTTCAGCGCGGTCGCGCCGTGGCTGGCGTAGCCATGCGGGCCGGCGCTGCGGCCGTGACCGGCGTGATCGTCGTTCGCGCCGCCTTGCACCAGCATCAGGCGCTCGGTGCCCTTCGAGCGCACCAAGCCCTTGGAGATCACCGATGACGCCGGCGATTCGCTCGCGGGCGTCTTGCTCTGGCCGATCCCTTCGCCGAGCGCGTCATGCTCGAGATCGTCCGGCGAGACATGGGCGAGATCGTTACGGCCGAGGTACGAGATGGCGAGTTCGCGGAACACGTAGTCGAGGATCGACGTCGCGTTCTTGATCGCGTCATTGCCCTGAACCAGGCCGGCCGGCTCGAAGCGCGTGAAGGTGAAGGCCTCCACATATTCCTCCAGCGGCACGCCATATTGCAGGCCGAGCGAGATCGCGATGGCGAAATTGTTCATCAGCGAGCGGAAGGCGGCGCCTTCCTTATGCATGTCGATGAAGATTTCGCCGAGGCGGCCGTCGGCATATTCGCCGGTATGCAGATAGACCTTATGGCCGCCGACCACCGCCTTCTGGATGTAGCTCTTGCGGCGGTTGGGCAGGCGTTCGCGCTCGCGCTTGCGCTCGACGCGCTCGATGATCCTCTCGACGATCTTTTCCGCGACTTGCGCCGCTCTCGCCGGCGTATTGGCGGCGACGATCGCCTCCACCGCTTCGATCTCTTCCTCGTCGTCGTCGTTCTCGATCAATTGCGCATTGAGCGGCTGCGATAGTTTCGACCCATCGCGGTACAAGGCGTTCG
>JASLHV010000288.1 GCA_030153205.1 Roseiarcus sp.
ATCAAGACGAGCCCGACGCCTATCGAGAGGAATCCTAGGAAAGTTATGTTCTGAAGAATACCGGTAAGATTGCCGAGGGTTACGAAATATGGACTGCTCAAGGCGCCCACAACGAAAAATAAAACGAGCGCGATAAGTATGCCAAGTTCGTCGACGGCGAGCAGGCGCCGCAGTCGCGACCGTTTCGATGTGGCGTCCGCGTCGCCTAGATCGGCCATCGCCCTATCTGCCTCAGAGTGGTTTGGCATAGGATGACATGGCCGCATCGGTTAAGGTGCATCCGGCTCCCGGCGTTTCGGGCCGAATGTAATACCCGCCTTCTACGCTTATAGGCTCAACAAACGCGTCCTTGATCCAGGGGATATATTCCAACATTGGCGTCGCTGCGTGCCAGTAGGAAAGATGCAGGTGCACCTGCCCCATATCGCCGACATGGGCGACGACAGGCAATCGATGCGAATGCGCAGTCTCCGCCACCTGAATGTATTCGGTGATGCCCGCCAGCCTAGTGACGTCGGGTTGGACGTACTGGACGGCGCCCGCTCCGATAAAGTTATTGAAAGCGTCAGCCGAATAAAGCTGCTCTCCTAGCGCTACCGGAATTGAGGTGGACGATGCGAGCGAACGGTGCGAACTAATGTCGTCGAAGGCCATGGGCTCCTCAAACCAAAAGATGTCGAGCGGTTCAGCGCGGGCGCAGAACCGCTGGCAGGTCGGCAAATCCCATCGTCCATTAGCGTCGATGGCGATCGTCACACGAGGCCCGACTGCCGAGCGAACCGCCTCGATGCGCTCGATATCGTCCAATGGATCATCGTGACCTACTTTAAGCTTCAGCCGCCGAAAGCCATCGAATTCGATAGCTCGTTTGCTTTTGGCGACGAGGTCTTCTTTGGCGATCGAAAGCCAGCCGATGTCGGTATTGTAAGCCTCGAGCTTTTCTTTCGATGCGCCGCCCAGCAATTTCCACAACGGCATCCTCGCGGCTTTCGCGCGCAGATCCCACAGCGCTATGTCGATCGCGGCGAGCGCAAGATGCGCGATTCCCGCGCGGCCGACCCATCGGATGGCGGGAAAGTGGGCAAGTTTCTGCCAAAGCCGATAACCATCCAGGGCGTCTTCGCCGATCAATAGAGGAGCGTAGCCCTTCGCGATACAAGACACGACAAGTCGATCGGTCTGTAAATGAGAGTGCGTGCCGGTAAAACCGTACCCGATCAGCCCGTCCTCCGTCAGGATTTTGGTTCCGACAACGCCCCAATGCGTGACGGTATGCGTCGAATCGGAGATCGACGCAGCGTTGACCGGAATGTGCAGGATGAAGGGTTCGAGGGATCGGATTTTCAAATTGATTTCTCGCCCTTTCCGTTGACCAACGCTGACGCGCGCCACAATCGACCCCGATCAACTAGAGGTCCAGTGGTCCAACCAATTGACTCCTACGGGTCGCCTATGATCATGTCAAGCTCGGACAGCAACCGTGATTTGCGCCGCCAAATCGGCGCCGTTGCCCACCCGCGGAGGCAGATGAACAAGCCCTTGAAACCACAAATTAGGCAGTCGGCTGCATCCCACGGCCTTCGTCTTCCGCAAGTGGAGCCCGTACGACTCTATCGGCAGATCGCTGCATTGATTAGCGACCGTATCGACGAAGGCATGTTCGCCGTAGGATCTCTTCTTCCGGCAGAGCGGGATCTCGCGGAACAGCTGGGCGTAAGCAGGACATCGGTACGCGAGGCTCTGATTGCTCTGGAGGTAAGTGGGAAGGTCTCGATTCGCGTTGGCCATGGCGTACAGATTCTGCAAGCGACGCCTCGCTCAGACCAGATTGGTTCTAGCGTGGAAGTCAGTGATGCTGACATCAGTCCGATTCAGATGATGGAGGCGCGCCGCCTGATCGAACCTCGCTCGGCCGAACTTGCCGCGATGAACCGCGACGCTTCCAATCTCAAGCGTATCAAGCGCGCAATGGAAGAGCAGGCTCGTTCGGACTCCGTTAAAACGACCGAGTACCGCGAATGGGACCAAACGTTTCATCTGGAGATCGCCAAAGCCACCGGCGACGCCGCACTCATTCTCCTGATCGGCACGCTTTGGGACTATAGGCGCAAGCCCATGTTTGAGAAGATGGAGGAGCTGATGTTGGGCCCGGACCGGCTTATCAAAACACCGGCGGAGCACAGACGTATTTTCGACGCCATTGCCGCCCGCGACCGAGTTGGGGCGCGGAACACCATGAAGGCGCACCTCGACGCCGTGCTCCGCGCTTTCTCGCGAGGCCTGGGGACGAAATAGAGAGCGTCCGCTATTAAACCGAGCCGAACGCGACACGGTTTACTCGATTGCGTTCAATAAAGTCCCAATCGTATGTAACGCCTAAGCCGGGACCGTCGGGCACGGAAACGCAGCCGTCAGTTCCAATTGAGTCGGGCTGATCGGAATAGCCACATGAATAGACCGGCGGCACGGAGTTTGGCATCTCCGGCCCTATCAAGGCCATTTCGTAGAAATGAGTGTTCGGAGTCGCCGCCATAATGGCTCGGTGAGCGGGGCCACATGCATGATACTGAACGTCCATGCCGAGCGCTTGACAGAAGTGCGCTATCTTCAGCGCGCCGGTTATGCCCATATCGTATTCGGGATCCGCGTGAACAATATCGCCGCCGCCGCCGAGCATAAATGCTGCCTTAGCCTCTAGCCCCCTAACATGCTCGCAAACGAGGAGCGGCGTTTCAAGTCTCTCGCGCAATCGCTTATGTCCTTCGACAGCCCCTCCCGTGTCACGATAAGGATCCTCGTACCAAAAAAAACGCGCCTCATCACAGGCTTGCCCGACGGTCAGCGCGTCTCGCCATGTCCTCAGTTGGGACGCCGGATCAAGCATTAGCGGCCAATTGTCGCCAACTGCCTTGCGAACCCCTATGATAGTTGAGACCTCGCGGGCGACGTCGCCGGAATGCCAGCCGTGGATTTTGAAGCCCGCAAAACCACGTTGCTTGCATGACGCGGCGTAGGCCGCGAAAGCTTGCGGCGTATCGAGCCCGCCGGGCTCTTCTTGGCCGTGATAGGTGCTCGCGTAAGTTGGCAATCGCGTCCTAAATCCGCCGAGCAGTTGCGCAACCGAGATATTTCGTCGCCTAGCGGCCAGATCCCAGAGCGCAATATCGATTGGTCCATGCCCCATATGGTCGTAGGCGCGGAGCTCCCGACGAAGGTCCTGCCAGATCTCTTCGCGTGTATCTGGATCGCGTCCTATAAGATGAGGCGCGAGCATGCACGCTTGAGCAAACGACGATGGCGTTCCCACCCAGTGGGTAACGTAAGCTCCCCTCGCGCCGTCGTCGGTTTGGATGCGTATCGCCCAGCGCTGGGCAGGAAGGCGTTCATTTTTCTTCGCGATGAGGTTGCCCACGCCTGCGGCGCCGTGGCCAGGAAGAGCAAGGCCCTCGACCTCAAAACGAAACAAGCTAAGTTCAACGGCGGCGATCTTGGTCATTGCCGATTGCGACCCCACGTTTTTGACAGAAGATTCGTCGAAAGCCGGCGCTCAAACCACAATTATTGGGCGTATCCAAGAACCGGTAGCGCCTGTGATCTTCAAGGGAAGCGCCACGAAGAGACCTTCGCGTACTTCATCCCGTGCGACATCTTCGAGATAAAGGTTCTCGATCAGATGCACCCCTTTTTCCACAAGCATCGCGCCGTGCGTCGTCATGGCTGGATCATCGAAGGGAAGCGGTTCCGTTCCGGTCGTATCTGTGCCCAGAATGGACATTCCGCATTCGTAAAGCCATAGCGCAGCTTTCCGTCCCACGCCTGGCTCGGCGGCTTGAAAAGCGGCTTCATCCCCGAAGTCTTGGATTTTTCCTGTCCTCACGACTATAATATCGCCTGGCCTGATTTGCTGTTTGGTACGGGCAAGTTCCTTCTGCAGATCGTCAATCGTGACTTCGTAACGATCCGGCAACCGGCTCAAACCCTTGAGTCCCGGAATGTCGAGGCAAACTGCACGGCCGACAATTGGCGGCACGGTTTCAATACCGTGTCGCTTCCAGCCGCGATCGTCGCGCGCCTCTGATGCCGAGTGGCCACCGAAGATGCGGCCGTCCTTCTGTATGTGAATGAAAGAATCAATGTGCGTTCCGATATGCAGCGCGCCAAACACTGACTCTACCGAATACTGGAACGGGGAAATCTTCCCTGTCTGTTCTGGTGTGTGCGTAAACGACATGGCGAAGCGCACAAATTCCGAATTGTGTGGGATACGAGAATTGAGCTCAAGGCCGAGGTCGTAGACACGACCCGTCTTCGGAACCCCCAGAGCGCTCTGCACGACTCCGTCGGTTATGCGCGAGAGTGCGCCAATCGCTTCTGGAGTTGACGAATGCTGCGCGTCGCTCCCCATTTTGTCCTCCATCCTTGAGAGCCGCATCCTAGCGCTTGTCGGTATGGAGGTCTAGTGGTCCAGCCAATACCAAAGCTTTTAACGCATACATTTTCTGAAAGACGAACCAGCTTTGGCGACGCTCTTGCGGAATTTCTCATGACCGCGGTCCAAATCGGGCCGTCAGCCCCGACCGCCGTACGATGTTGCAGCGACGTTTCTTGGCCCGAAAGCGCAAATGGCGGCTTCAAGGTGGAAAGAAAGGGAAAGCGGCCTCTACGGGCGCGAGCCAAGAGGGTGTATTCAGGCCAAGGCCATATTTGACGCGATGCAGAAAATCAAAACATCGTTGATCATGAGGCGCCGCTAGCCAACATCGATAACAGCCCTTGCAGTGAAGGCGATGGATCGCCATGCCATACAATGTGAGTACGGTTGTGCGAAAATCGCTCCTTCGCCTTCAACACGCGCACACCACGGGATTTTGAGCGTTAGTTTGAGAATCCTGGGGCGCGCTGACGGGCGGCAATGTGATGAGGCATTAGTTACGCGCCACCCGATTCCAATCAGTTAACGTGACAACGCCCTCTATTCGCTTACTCCGCGAGAAACTTCTCGATCCGCGCCG
>JASLHV010000298.1 GCA_030153205.1 Roseiarcus sp.
GGTAAGATGCAGCGATAGGTCGACAGTCTTTCCCGCGCGCAACACGGTGAGCTTGGCGGCGCCGCCAAGCGGCCTGACGCCGAGGCGGAAGCCGACGCCGCCGCCATCGTCCACTTCCTGTCCGTCCACGGCGGTAATGACGTCGCCACGCTTCAAGCCCGCCTCGGCTGCCGGGCTACCGTCGACGACGCTCGCCACCATTGCGCCGACAGGCTTATCGATGCCCAGCGATTCTGCGATGTCTTGCGTGATATTCTGCAGGCTGGCGCCCAGCCACGGCCGCCGTACGGTACGGCTTCCCCCTTTGGCAGCGGCGATGACGCTCTTGACCATGCTGACGGGAATGGCGAAGCCGAGACCCATGCTGCCGCCGCTGCGGGAAATGATCTCCGAATTGATGCCGACAAGGCGCCCATCGAGATCGACCAGCGCGCCGCCCGAATTGCCCGGATTGATGGCCGCATCCGTCTGTATGAAAAAACCGTAGTCGTTGGCGCCGATCTGCGTGCGCGCCAAAGCCGAAACGATGCCTTGCGTCACGGTCTGGCCGACGCCGAAGGGATTGCCGATCGCCATGACGAAATCGCCGACTTCGATCGCGTCGGAATCGCCGAGCTCGAGGACGGGGAAATCGTCGCCGCCGTCCTTGATCTTTAATACGGCGAGATCGCTGCGCGGATCGCGCAAGACGATTTTCGTCTCGTATTCGCGATGATCGGCAAGCGCGACCTTCGCCTCCGTCATCCCTTCGATGACATGATTATTGGTTACGACAAGTCCGGAATGATCGACGATGACGCCTGAGCCGAGGGATTGCGCGGTCCGTCCGCTGCCGCCCTGGTCGCCGAAGAAATGGCGAAAGATCGGATCGTCGAAGAGCGGATTTTGCGGTCGCGTCTCGATGCGCGAGGCATAGACGTTGACGACCGCCGGACGAACTTTCTTGACGACAGGCGCGAAGGAGAGATGAACCTCCGCCGGCGATTGCGGGACAATCTTGTCCGCGGCCAAAGCGGGCGCCGTCGCCAGGACAGCAAGAGCAAAAAGAAGAATGCGCGACAAAATCGTACCCTCATTGAGTCGGCGAAATCATCTTGTGCAAACAAGATCAAACGATGCCGAAATCGCCGTTGAAACATTCATTCGTCGCCGGTTCCGGCGGAATTTAGGCGGCCGCCGGCGCTTCAGCCGCCGGGCGCGTTTCGCTTCGCACGACGGAACGCGACTTTGGCCAAAGCGGCCCAATCGATATCGCCCTCGCCATGGGCTAACGCATTGAGATGGCCGTCGCGGAGAATCCCCGCAAAAGGCATCGGCACGTTCTTCGCCTCGGCTGCCTCCAGGGCGAGTCTAATATCCTTGAAGCCAAGCGCGAGCTTAAATCCGGGCGGATCATATTGCCCTTCGACGATACGCTTGCCGTAAATTTTGTAGATCGGGGCCGCAAAAACCGAATTGGTCATGGCTTCGAAGAAGTCTCCCGCGCTGACGTCATAGGCGCTGAGCAAGGCCATAGCCTCACCCATGGTCTCGACGGCGCTGGCGATCATGAAATTGGCGGCGATCTTTGCGGCATTGGCTTGTTCGGGCTGTTCGCCGAACGGCCAGACGCGTTGTCCTATGACCTCGAGCAAGGGCTTGGCCTGCGCAATGGCCGCGGCCGAACCGGCGGCGAGAATATGCAATTGGCCGGCCGCCGCGGCGTCAGGCCGTCCCATGACCGGCGCTGCGACATAGGCGACGCCGCGCTTGTGATGGAGTTCGGCGAGTTCTTTACCCAAGGCGACGGAAATCGAGGCCATATTGATATGGACCGCGCCCTTCGGCATGGCGTCGAGAACGCCGCCAGCGACGAAGGCCTCGCGATAGGCCGCGTCATTGGCAAGCATGGAGACGAGCGCCGCGCCCTGCGCGACCTCGCGCGCGTTAGCGCAGCGCTGAGCGCCTTGCGCAACAAGCGCGTCGACAGGTCCCGGCGAGCGATTCCAAACGCGTACGCTGTGACCGGCTTTCAGAAGCGTTCCCGCGATTCCTCTTCCCATCGCGCCGAGTCCGAACACGCCGACGTCCATCGTCTCCTCCTACCGTCTTGGATTTTCTCAGCGCGGCCCGATGCGGCCGAGGTGAGTCGCATTGAAAGCGTCGCCATATTTGAGACCATAGCCGAGCGCACGATCAATGCCGACATGCGCGAGCCAAATCATCGCCAGCGCCTCGGCCAAGGGCGCGGCGAAAGCATATCCGATTGCAAGCAAAGCCAGAGGACCGAGCGTCGTATGCGCCGCATTGTAGAAAATCGCGCCGATGCGCGGCGAGATCAGATAGGCGAAGAAGGCAAGATCGGGCGCTAGAAAGAGTACGATAAAGAGCAGCCAAGATCCGTCGAGACGCCAAAAGAGAAAGGCGGCCGCCAGAAACAGCGCCGCCCCCTCCAAACGCAACAAAAGCTTCGGCGCCCCGAAGACCGCGCCTTTCGCGGCCTCGTCGAGACTCACGCCGTCGCCTCGGCCTCGGCCTTTCTTTCTTGAACCGGCCCGGAATCCTTACCCTTGGCGTCGACGTCGCGATCGACGAATTCGATCACCGCGAGCGGGGCGTTGTCGCCATAGCGGAAGCCGGCCTTGAGCACGCGGGTATAACCGCCATTGCGGGTTTTGTAGCGTGGGCCGATGACGTCGAAGAGTTTCCTGACGAGCGCGACATCGCGCAGACGGGAAATCGCGATACGGCGCGCATGAAGGTCGCCGCGTTTGCCGAGCGTGACCAGCTTTTCGACCACCGGGCGAAGGTCCTTCGCCTTCGGCAAGGTGGTGACGATCTGCTCGTGCTTGATGAGGGCTTGCGCCATATTGGCGAACATCGCCGTGCGATGTTCAGCCGTGCGGTTGAAGCGGCGCTTTGCGCGTCCGTGGTACATGGTGGCTCTCTCCTTTATTCGGCCGCCGTGCCAAGGTACGGCCGGGTGTTGCCCCCTCTCCCGCTGGCGGGAGAGGGTTGGGGTGAGGGGAAATGGCGCCGACTTTCGAGACCGGCGCCCTAAACCCTCATCCGGCCCTTCGGGGCCACCTTCTCCCGCAGGCGGGAGAAGGGATTCTCAGTAGTGCTCTTCGAAGCGCTTGGCCAAATCCTCGATATTCTCGGGCGGCCAACCGGTGACTTCCATGCCGAGGTGCAGGCCCATCTGCGCCAGCACTTCCTTGATCTCGTTGAGCGACTTGCGGCCGAAATTCGGCGTGCGCAGCATCTCGGCTTCCGACTTCTGAATGAGGTCGCCGATATAGGTGATGTTGTCGTTCTTGAGGCAGTTCGCCGAACGGACCGACAGCTCCAGCTCGTCGACTTTCTTGAGCAAAGCCGGATTGAAGGCGAGTTCCGGAATCGCTTGCGCGGCCTCTTCGCGGCGCGGCTCTTCGAAATTGACGAAGACGCTGAGCTGATCTTGCAGAATGCGCGCCGCATAGGCGACAGAATCTTCCGGCGAGATCGCGCCGTTGGTCTCGATCGTCATGATCAGCTTGTCGTAGTCGAGCACCTGACCTTCGCGGGTGTTCTCGACGCGGTACGAGACTTTGCGCACCGGCGAGAACAGGCTGTCGATCGGCATCAGGCCGATCGGCGAATCCTCGGCGCGGTTGCGCTCGGCCGGCACATAGCCCTTGCCGGTCGTGACCGAAAATTCGATGCGGATTTCCGCGCCGTCGTCGAGCGTGCAGATCGCCAGATTGGGGTTGAGGACCTGGATGTCGCCGCTGGTCTGAATCTCGCCTGCGGTGACGACGCCGGGGCCATGGCGCTTCAGGACAAGGCGCTTCGGCCCGTCGCCCTGCATCTTGATCGCGATGTCCTTGACGTTGAGGACGATGTCCGTGACATCCTCGCGCACGCCTGGGATCGACGAGAATTCGTGCAAGACGCCATCGATATGGATGGAGGTGATCGCCGCGCCCTGAAGCGAGGACAGGAGGATGCGGCGCAGCGCATTGCCGAGCGTCTGGCCGAAGCCGCGCTCGAGCGGTTCGGCGACGACGGTGGCGACGCGCTTCGGATCGTCGCTCGCCGCGACTTCCAATTTCTTCGGCTTGATGAGTTCCTGCCAGTTCTTCTGAATCACGGTCGGGCCTTCCGTTCGACGCGCTCGGCCAAATCGCCTCGCGCATTCCGCAAGCTAAAAATCATCGAAGCGCGCTGCGGCCGACGCGCTTCGGTTCGCGCAAAAAGCGCTTTAATCAGACGCGACGACGCTTACGCGGGCGGCAGCCGTTATGCGGGATCGGCGTGACGTCGCGGATCGAGGTGACGTTGAAGCCAGCGGCCTGAATGGCGCGCAGGGCCGATTCCCGCCCCGAACCCGGGCCGGAGACTTCGACCTCGAGCATGCGCATGCCATGCTCGGACGCCTTACGGACGGCGTCTTCGGCGGCCATCTGAGCCGCGAAAGGCGTCGACTTGCGCGAGCCTTTGAAGCCCATCGTGCCGGCCGAGGACCAGGAGATCGTATTGCCCTGGGCGTCGGTAATGGTGATCATCGTGTTGTTGAACGTCGAGTTCACATGCGCGACGCCCGACACGATATTCTTGCGTTCGCGACGGCGGACGCGGGTTGCTTCTTTCGCCATATGTTTTCTTCAGTCCTTCTAGCGCGCCCGTAACGCCAGGCGCTCGGGTTATTCTTTTGAATCAGCCAGTTACTTCTTCTTGCCAGCGATCGGCTTGGCCTTGCCCTTGCGGGTGCGGGCGTTGGTATGCGTGCGCTGGCCGCGAACCGGCAGCGAGCGGCGATGACGCAAGCCGCGATAGACGCCAAGGTCCATCAAGCGCTTGATATTCATCGCGGTTTCGCGACGAAGATCGCCCTCGACGATATAGTCGCGGTCAATCGTTTCGCGGATCTGCAAAACTTCGGCGTCGGTGAGCTGCGAGACGCGGCGCTCCGGCGGAATATTCACCTTCTGGGTGATCTCCTCGGCCTTCTTGGCGCCGATGCCATGGATATACTGAAGCGCAATGATGACGCGCTTGTTAGTCGGGATATTAACGCCTGCAATACGAGCCAAGGCTCTCTCCATATCGGCCGCGAGGGCGGCGGTTTCAAGTCTCCCGACGCCGGTGGAGGCCGGCCTTTGTCGGGTTATCGGGAACGCAAACGGACCCGATCGCTTATAAGCGCCGGGACCGATACGCGTTCGGGATGGGGGCTGTTACCGCCTTGGCGAGGACAGGTCAAGAAAAAAGCTTGACAACGATTCTGTCGCTTCCGCGCTATCTCCCCCGCCCGCTAGGGAATTCTCACGGTGTAGAATCGCAAGGCGCAATGCGGGCCGGGTCCAGCCGCCGAAATGCTTGTCCAATTAAAGATGTTATATTCGACGCCCGGCTGCAGGGTCACGACCTTTCGGGTCGGCATCGGGTCGCCATTATAATCGAAGGCGGCACGGAACAGCTC
>JASLHV010000300.1 GCA_030153205.1 Roseiarcus sp.
CGTCTAGCACCCACTTTTTGATGGCGTTGCGGCGCAATTATCCGAAATGATTTTTTGAGAGCGATGGCCGCTCCTCCGTGCGTAGCGCAGAGGAGCGGGGGAGGATAACCACGCCGAGCGCCGCCTTGCGGTCTACGCTGCGCTCGGCGATCTATCGAGTTAGTTGATTGGGAGGGGTGCTTGCGTCACGCAAGCGGTCGTCTCTGAAAGTTCCGCAACTCGGGGAAGGCGGCGGGCGGGAATCGGCGAAATCAAAACAGCCGGCCGCGACCTCGGCGACCAGTCCCCCCATTCGCTCTAGCCGACCGCCTCCGCCGGCACATCGCAAAGCTCTGCGCCGACATGCGCCGCGATCGCCAGCGACGACGTCAGTCCCGGCGACTCTATCCCAAACAGATTGACCAAGCCCGGCGCGCCGTCGCCATGGCGAACGTCGATCCAAAAGTCGGCGGCGCTTTCGTTGGGGCCGTGGATTTTGGGACGAATCCCGCAATAGGAGGGCGTCAATTCGCGATCGACGACGCCTGGCCAATAGCGGCGACAGGACTCGGCGAAATGTTCCGCGATGTCCTCGGAGACGGCGTAGTCGAGTTTGTCGACCCATTCGATGTCGGGTCCTAAACGAACGCTCCCCTGCATATCCAGCGTCACATGGGCGCCGAGCGCGCCGGGCACGGGCAGGGGATAGACGAGACTTTGAAACGGCGAGCGTCCGGAGACCGCGCAGTAATTTCCCTTGGCGAGATAGCGCGGCGGGATCGCCGACGAGGGGACGCCTTCCACTCTGGCGGCGACCGCATGCGCCCCGTGACCGGCTGCGTTGATCAGATTGCTGCAGGCCAGTTCCAACGAACCGTCCGCTGTGTCCAATGAGACCAGGAATTTGCAATTTGCGGTCAAACGCGCCTCGACGAAACGGGTGCGCAACGCCAGCATTCCCCCATTTGCCTCGTAGTCGCCTTGCAGAGCCAGCATCAACGCGCCGCTATCGACGATGCCGGTGCTTGGCGAATGGAGCCCGCCGACGCAGGCAACGGCCGGCTCGGCCTTTTCGATCTCGGCGCGCGACAGAAAAACCAAGTCGGAGACGCCGTTCTTTGCCGCGGTCTCGTGGATCGTTTTGAGCTTCGGCAGCTCCGCCTCGGTCACCGCCACCACATATTTGCCGAGCCGTTTGTGCGGGACGCCAAACTCTTCGCAGAAAGCGTAAAGGCGCTTGCGTCCTTCGACACAGAAACGCGCCTTCAGGCTTCCCGGCGGATAATAAAGACCGGCATGGATGACTTCCGAGTTTCGCGATGTGGTCTCCGCGCCAATCCGCTCGCCGCTTTCGACAAGGAGAACCTCGCGTCCCGCGCAAGCTAGCCGACGTGCGATCGCAAGACCGATCACGCCGGCGCCGACAACCAAAAACTCCACGCTATCGACCATGCAGGGCTCCTTAAAATACCTTCTAAAGCCTCGGTCCCCGAGAGGCGGCCGCCATAGATAATCATTTTGAGACTCTTTGGCCGCCCGCCTGTTTTGAAGTTTGGCACTGTCCCTCGCGTCAAAACGGGCAGGAAACGAGCAGGATGAAATCAGGGATGAGCGCGGCCGCTCAGTCTGAGCCGGTCGGAAATGACGATATCGGTCTCGAGCGGCGTCTGGAGCTCTTCCGCCTCCAAGTGGAGATAAGAGATTGCGAAAAGCGCGCCTATGATCTCTTCCTCCAGAACCTGATCAAAGGCACCAGCCATCTCTCGCTGGGCCAGGAGGCCGTCGCCGCCGGTTTCGGCGTCGCCATGCGCAAGGGCGACAAATCCTTCTGCACATACCGCGGTCACGCCCATACGCTCGCACGCGGCGCCTCGATGGAAGGCATGCTCGGCGAACTGATGCTGCGCGATATCGGGCTCATGCGCGGCAAAGGCGGCTCAATGCACTTGACGTCTATCGAGCATGACGTGCTCGGCTCCTACGCCATCATCGGCGCCCATCTGCCGATCGCCTGCGGCTCGGCGTGGCGGGCGCAATATCTCGGCGAAAAGGATGTCTCCGTCTGTTTCTTTGGCGACGGCACGACCAATATCGGCGCCTTCCATGAGGCGCTCAATTTCGCTGCGGTCTGGAAACTGCCTGTCGTCTTCGTCTGCGAGAACAACCTTTACATGGAATATACGCCGATCGGCGAGGTGACGGCGGTCAAACATCCGGCGGCCGATCGCGCCGCGAGCTATGGGCTGGAGTCGATCATCGTCGACGGCAATGACGCCGACGAGGTCTACCGTACGGCCCATGCCGCGCTTGAAAAGGCGCGCGACGGCGGCGGCCCGTCGCTTATCGAATGTCTGACTTATCGCCATTCTGGCCATTCCCGCGCCGACCCGGGAAAATACCGGCCGCCAGGCGAATTGGAGGAATGGCTCAAGCGCGACCCCGTCGTGATCTATCGCCAGAGGCTCAAGGAATTTGGCGTCGCCGACGAGACGATCAGCGGCATCGAAGCCGAAAGCAAACGTAAGGTTGAGGAGGCGACTACGGCCTGCAAAGCATCGCCGCAAGCGCCGGTCGAACTCCTCACGGCGGACGTCTATGCGGATGGAGGCTGGGCGTGGCGGAACTGACGTATCGCGACGCCGTGGCCCGCGGCATTGCGCAGGAAATGGAGCGCGACAATCGCGTCGTCTTCCTCGGCGAGGATATCGGGAAGGCCGGCGGCGTCTTCAAAACGACCGTTGGGCTTTACGAAAAATTCGGACCGCTTCGCGTCCGCGACACGCCAATTTCCGAGCAGGCGATCCTTGGCGCGGCGATGGGCGCCGCGATGACCGGCCTTCGGCCTATCGCCGAGATCATGTTCTCGGACTTTCTGGCGGTCTGTTTCGACTATGTCGCCAACCAAATGTCGAAGCTTCGCTACATGACGAATGGTCAATTGGCTTGCCCGCTGGTGATCCGTACCGGCAATGGCGGCGGCGTTCGCTTCGGCGCGCAGCACTCGCAATCGATCGAGAATTGGACGATGATGATCCCTGGCGTGAAGGTTGTCGCGCCGTCTTCGCCCATCGACGTCATCGGGCTGATGGCCGCGGCGGTTCGCGATCCCGATCCGGTTATTCTTCACGAGCACAAGGCGCTCTACGCCACGAAGGGGGAGGTCCCCGACGGCGAGATCGTCGACACGTTGGGAACGGCAAAAGTGCTGCGTGCCGGCGATGATTGCACGATTACGGCGCTCGCGATGATGGTCCCGCGCGCATTGGAAGCCGCCGAAATCCTGGCGCGCGAGCATAAGATACATGCGGAAGTCATCGACGTCCGTTCGCTGGTGCCGCTCGATACGCGGACGATTTTGGGATCCGTCGCCAAGACCGGACGGCTCTTCACGGTCGAGGAAAATCCGCGTCTCTGCGGCTGGGGCGCCGAGATCGCTTCGATTGTCGCTGACGAGGCGTTCTGGGATCTCGACGGTCCGATCGTTCGCATCACCACGCCGCACATTCCGCTACCCGCCGCCGACCACCTTGAAGATCTCGCGCTGCCCAGCGCAGCGCGCATCGTCGAAAAGGTTCGTCGCGTTCTCAATGGATAGCCAGATGTCCGCCACCGTCATCATGCCGCAGCTTGGCGAAACCGTTGCGGAAGGGAAAATTCTCACCTGGTTCAAATCAGTCGGCGACGAAATCCGCGAAGGCGATAACCTATTTGAAGTCGAGACGGACAAGGTGACGATCGACGTGCAAGCGATCGTCTCGGGTCGGCTGAACGAAATCCGTGTCGGCGCCGGCACGGTTGCGAAGGTTGGCGACGTCGTCGCTGTCGTAGGGGGCGGCGGGCCCTCACAAGAAGACGCTCGGCGCGTTTCCCCGAACGCGGCCGGGCAGGCGCTGGCGCGGACGCCCTTCGAGGAAGTATCGACGCCCATCGTAAATTTCGGCCCCGCGAAGGGACCCGACGGCGTGCGCATCACGCCGCTCGCCAGACGATTGATCGCTCAGGCCGGGCTCGATCTCAATCAACTCGCGCGAGAAGCAAGAGAGCGGGGAAGCAATCGCATCGTCGAGGCGGATGTGCGCGCGGCGAGCGAAGCGCGCTCAGCGCCGCTGGCGCCGACGCCTCTCGCGGCGGCGGTCACGCGTGCTGATGGCCCAGTACAAAGCGGACAAGTCCTATCGCTCAATACCGTGCGGCTGAAGACGGGTGAACGCCTGGCTGAGAATTGGCGAAACATCCCTCATGTCTTCCAAGCGATCGAAGTCGACTTTACGGCCGTCGATCGGGTACGCCGCAAGCACAAGATCGATTTCCAAAAGGCGCATGGCTTTTCGCTGACCTATCTTCCCTTCATAGCGCGCGCGACCTGCCTGGCGCTTAATGCTTTTCCTCACGTGAACGCGCGCTTTGACGGAAAAGCGCTGACGCTGTCGCGCGAAGCGCATTTGGGGATCGCGGTCGACCTTTCGCACAATGGCCTTGTCGTGCCTGTCGTGCGCGACGCCGGCGATCTTGCGCTTGTCGGCCTTGCCAAAGCCATTCGACGACAAATCGAAAAAGCGCGCGCGGGAAAGCTAACGCCGGACGATCTTAGCGGCGGCACCTACTCGATCAGCAATAATGGCGCATTTGGAACGTCCTTCACGGCGCCGATCATTAACGCGCCGCAAGTCGCCATTCTTTCGACTGACGCAATCCGACTGAAGCCCGCGGTTGTTTCGACCTCGGAGGGAGATTTCGTCGCCGCTCGAATGATGGGCGTTGTCGGTCAGAGTTTCGATCATCGCGCCTTTGACGGCGCCTATTCCGCCGCCTTCCTTTCGCGCCTCAAACAAATCCTCGAGGAACGGAACTGGGGCGATGAACTGGACAGCCAATCATAAGCAACGACGGATCGGGAACACGATCGCGCATCAGGAGGGAAGATGAAATACAATCGACCGCACTCGACCGCCGCCTGGGGCGCGATGGCGAAGGATTGGGAGCAGGGCATCGACTATCATCGCCTGTCGAAGGAACGCTTAGCGCGTACGCAGCAATCTTTGCGTTATTCCGGTCTAGGCGCGGTGCTTTGCTTCAATTTCGATAACATTCGATACGTCACCGCTACGCATATCGGCGAATGGGCGCGCGACAAATTCTTCCGCTATGCGCTTTGCCCTGCCGAGGGAAAGCCGTTTCTCTGGGATCCGGCGCCGCCAGCCAAGCGTATTTCATCGCCCTGGATTTCCGACAATGTCGCCGCGCCGATCACCACGATGCAAGGCGCAATACCGCCGTCGATGAACGTTCAGCATGATTTCGCGAAGCAGATCAAGAAGGCCCTTGTTCACTACGGCATCGACAAAGAGCCGCTAGGCATCGATATGATGGAAATCGGCATGTTGCGCGCGCTCGAGGCGGAAGGCGTCGAGGTCGTCGATGGTCAGCAAGCGCTGCTGGATGCGCGCGAAATCAAGACCGAAGACGAAATCGAGCTTCTGCGCATGTCCGCCGCCATGGTGGATGCGACTTACGTCGACATTGCCCGCGCAATCCGGCCGGGCACAAAGGAGAACGAACTCGTCGCTATCGCCAACGACCGTCTGTTTCGCATGGGTTCGGAGCGCGTGGAATGCGTGAACTCGGTTTCCGGCCGGCGCGGCCGACCACATTCGCATACATTCTCTGATCGCATGATCCAGCCTGGCGACATGATCTTCTTGGACATTATGCATTCCTACAACGGCTATCGCACCTGCTACTATCGTACCTTCATCTGCGGCCAGCCGAATAAGCACCAGGTCGAAGCCTACGAGACAGCCTCGAAATGGATCAGCGCCTCGATTGATATGATCCGTCCCGGCGTAACGCCCGATGAAGTCGCTTCGGTTTGGCCCGACGCTCAGGAATTTGGATATCGCGACGAGGAAGAGGCGTTTCTTCTGCAATATGGGCATGGCGTCGGCCTGTCGCTTTGGGAGCGCCCGATCTTTTCCAAGCGCTTTCGCGGTCAGAACCGACCTCTGGCGGAGGGCATGGTCTTCGCCCTGGAAACCTGGAAGGGGGCGGACGACGGCTCCGGCGCGGCGCGCATCGAGGAGGAAGTTGTCGTCACCAAGGATGGGTGCGAGATTATCACGAACTTCCCGTCCGACCGTCTGATTTCCTGCGGACTTCCGGGTTGCGAAGTGTTCTGACCGGAGATTTTCATGGCCGGCGAGACTTCGCCCTTCGACGCCAAAAGCAGAATCCCGGTGACTCTGGTCACCGGCTTTCTTGGCAGCGGCAAGACGACCTTGATCAACGCAGCGCTCACCTCTCCGGAGATGTCGCGCACGATGATTGTCGTCAATGAATTCGGCGAAGTCGGGCTCGACCAGAAACTATTCGCGCGCAGCTCCGACTCTGTCGTCGTGCTCGAGAATGGCTGTCTTTGCTGCACAGTGCGCAGCGACCTCGTCGGTACGCTGAATTCGCTCTTTCACGCCCGGAAAGCGGAGGAGATACCTTTTTTCGACAATGTCGTGATCGAGACATCCGGTCTCGCCGAACCGGGGCCGGTCTTGCAGGCCTTCCTGTCGGAGCCGACCTTGGACGGTCTTTACCGCGTGGCGAGCATTCTGACGCTCGTCGACGCCGTCAATTGGCCGGGAACGTCCAAGGAGCACGACGAGTCGGTTCGTCAGGTCGCGCTCGCCGACCAGATCCGGATAACGAAACTCGACTTGGTTTCAGGCGACGCGGATATGGCGGCGACGCGCTTGCGCATGGACCTAAGAAGGATCAACCCTTCCGCGGAAATCGCTCTCGTCGACTGGTCCTCCGCGATGGTCGCCGCTCTTCTGACGGAGTCTGGATTCGACGCCGCGAACCCAGACGCAGACCCTCGGCCCTGGCTGAACGCCGAAGCCCATCAGGCGGCTGCCGAGACTCACGATCATGGTGATTGCGACCACGATCATGAGCATCATGATCACGCGCGCCATGCGTCGCATCTCGACGGTAAAGGCGTCGAGACTTTCGTTCTGACGCGCGAAGCGCCGCTCTCTCGCGAAGAGTTGCAATTTCTACTGGATGGCATCGCCCAAAATCTCGGTTCAGGATTGCTGCGGGTGAAGGGATTGGTGAATGTCGCGGAAGAGTTTGGGCGGCCCGCGGTGATACAGGGCGCTCAACATCTTCTTCACACGATGACCTGGCTCGATCGGTGGCCCGATGAGGATCAGCGCAGCCGCATCGTCTTCATCACCCAAGGCATTCCGCGCGACAACCTCAAGGAGGTGATCGATCTCCTCGATCGGGTGAGCGCGCGTACTTTCAAAGCGCGCGAGCGCGGCCGGCGGGCTTCGGAGGCTGATAAGCGGTCGACGCAGGCGCAATGAAATTCGATCTCATCGTCATCGGATCTGGACCTGGCGGCTACGTGGCGGCGATCCGCGCCGCGCAACTTGGCCTCGAGACCGCCGTCGTCGAGAGGG
The DNA here is from genome assembly GCA_030153205.1 of Roseiarcus sp. GTDB lineage: Bacteria > Pseudomonadota > Alphaproteobacteria > Rhizobiales > Beijerinckiaceae > Roseiarcus. The sequence continues at coordinate 7,437 of JASLHV010000300.1, forward strand.
AGCATCTCGGCGGCGTCTGCCTGAACTGGGGATGCATCCCGACCAAGGCGCTTCTGCGTTCGGCGGAAGTCTATAATTTGATACGTCACGCCAAGGACTACGGCGTTTCGGCGGATAATATTCGCTTTGACGTCGAGGCGATCGTGCAGAGGTCGCGGAGCGTTTCATCGCGTTTGAGCGGCGGCGTCGCCGCTCTGTTGAAGAAGAACAAAGTCGCGGTCATTTGGGGCGAAGCGACCCTTACGGGGCCAGGCCGTCTTCGCATATCGGAAGCCAGCCCAAACGCCCGCCGCCAGCGCCCCGTGGCGCCCGCCAATGCTCTGGGCGCCGGCGAATATACGGCTGACCACATTATCGTCGCCACCGGCGCCCGCCCGCGTGTACTTCCGGGTCTGGAGCCCGATGGCGAAAGGATCTGGACCTATTTCGAAGCGATGGTCCCGCCGCGCGTCCCGGAATCGCTGCTGATTGTGGGTTCGGGCGCCATCGGGATCGAATTCGCATCGCTCTACGCCTCGTTGGGCGCGCGCGTCACGGTGGTCGAAATTCTCGACCAGATCCTGCCTGCCGAAGACGCTGAGATTTCGGCCTTCGCCCGCAAGCAATTCGAGAAGCAGGGCATAGCGATAAGGACGGCAGCTAAAGTCACGGCGCTCTCCCGGAC
>JASLHV010000364.1 GCA_030153205.1 Roseiarcus sp.
CCGGCGGTTATCTCAAGCGTGAAGGACGCCCGTCCGATCGCGAAACGCTCACCTCGCGTCTGATCGACCGGCCGATCCGACCACTTTTCCCCGATGGTTTCCGCTGCGACACGCAAGTCATCGTCACCGTCCTCAGCCATGACCTGGAGAATGATCCCGACGTATTGGCGATGGTTGCGGTTTCCGCCGCGCTCACTCTGTCGGGCGTTCCCTTTATGGGCCCGATCGGCGCCGCCCGCGTCGGTCATGTCGGCGGCCAGTTGAAGGTCAACCCGACCATCGACGAGATGAAAGAATCCTCCCTTGATCTCGTCGTCGCTGGTACGGGCGAAGCCGTTCTGATGGTCGAATCGGAAGCCAAGGAGCTTTCCGAGGAGACGATGCTGCAAGCTGTGATGGACGGTCACCGCAGCTTCCAGCCGGTGATCGGCGCCATCATCCGCCTGGCCGAAAAAGCGGCGAAGGAGCCGCGCGAATTGGTCGCGCCGGATAAGTCGCCTGTGCTCAATGCGGTTCTCGGCCATGGCGAGAGCGAACTTCGCGCCGCTTATGCGATCACCGCCAAGCAGGAGCGTTACGCCGCTGTCGATGCGGTCAAGGCCAAGGTAATGGCGGCGCTCGCGCCGGAAGAAGGCGAAGCCAAATTCTCCAAGGAAGAAGTCGCCGAGGCGTTCCATGAGGCGCAGGCCAAAGTCGTTCGTTGGAACATCCTTGACGACAAGCGCCGCATTGACGGTCGCGACCTCACGACGGTGCGCCCGATCCTGTCACAGGTAGGCGTGTTGCCGCGCACCCATGGCTCGGCCTTGTTCACGCGCGGCGAGACGCAGGCGCTGGTGGTGGCGACGCTCGGCACCGGCGAGGACGAGCAATATGTTGATAGTTTGGAGGGAACGTACAAAGAGCGCTTTATGCTCCACTATAATTTCCCCCCCTATTCGGTCGGCGAGACCGGCCGCATGGGTTCGCCCGGCCGGCGCGAAATTGGCCATGGCAAGCTGGCCTGGCGCGCCATCCATCCGATGCTGCCGACCGCGGCGGAGTTCCCGTACACGATCCGCGTCGTCTCCGAGATCACCGAATCGAACGGCTCGTCATCCATGGCCACGGTTTGCGGTTCGTCTCTGGCGCTGATGGACGCCGGCGTGCCGATCAAGCGACCGACGGCCGGCATCGCCATGGGCCTTATCCTCGAGGGCGAGCGCTTCGCCGTACTCTCCGACATTCTCGGCGATGAGGATCATCTCGGCGATATGGATTTCAAAGTCGCCGGCACCACCGAGGGCGTCACCTCGCTGCAGATGGACATCAAAATCGCCGGCATCACCGAGGAGATCATGAAGGTCGCCTTGGCTCAGGCCAAGGATGGACGTCTCCATATTCTCGAGGAGATGGGCAAGGCGATTTCCGGCTCACGTCCTGAGCTTGGCGAATTCGCGCCGCGCATCGAGACGATGAAGATCCCGACCGACAAGATCCGCGAAGTCATCGGTTCGGGCGGCAAGGTGATCCGCGAAATCGTTGAAAAGACTGGCGCGAAGATCAACATCGAAGACGACGGTACGGTGAAGATCGCTTCCGCCGACGGCGCCAAGATCAAGGCCGCCATCAATTGGATAAAGTCGATCGCCTCCGATCCGGAAGTCGGCCAGATCTATGACGGCACGGTCGTGAAGACCGTCGATTTCGGAGCCTTTGTGAACTTCTTCGGTTCGCGCGACGGTCTGGTTCACATCTCGCAGCTCGCCAAGGGCCGCGTCGCCAAGACGACCGATGTCGTCAAGGAAGGCGATAAGGTCAAGGTGAAGCTGCTTGGCTTCGACGATCGCGGCAAGATTCGTCTGTCGATGCGCGTCGTCGATCAGCAGACGGGCGCAGATCTCGAGAAGCAGCAGGCGGCGGAAGGCGCGAGCCAGCCGGTCTGACCAAGCCGAGCCGAATGGAGCGGCGGCGCCGATAGGGCGCCGCTTCTTTTTTAGGCAGAGCGTCGCATCCCGTAAGTCTTTAGCGAACCCGATTGGGCGGCGATTCACCATCTCGTCAGAAAAGACGGGCGGAAAGTCTCCCAAACGGAGATCATTAAACTTTGCGTAAAGAGCCACGCATTATCCGAAATGAAGGCGCGCAAAGCGTAGAGTCGAGACGTATGCAAATCAGCCACACAAAAGAATTGGAAAATGGTCGTCAGACCTATTCGATCGGCCGCATCAAGGCTTATGGCGCCTGGCGCGGCGCCGGCGCGGCGCGCAGCGACGCCGAGCGTATGGCGGCTCTCAAGGCTTTGATCCGCGAGGCCGAAGACTGCGGCGCCGACGCGATCGTTAGCGTTGATTTCCAGATCGACGGCGTCATCGGCGCCGATATTGACGGCGTCGCTTTGCAGCGGGTCGTTGCAACGGGCTTGGCGGTGCGCGTGGCTTTGGCGGCTTAGTACGTTCCGTACAGCCGCCTTATTTCACTCTATCTCGAGATTCTGGTCGGGCAGGCCTTGCCGATGGTCTCGGTCAGGAAATTCATCACCGTCCGAACTGCCGGGGCGCGCGCCAGATCTGGATACGCAGCGATCCACAGGTCGCGTGTCGGCGGCTTTCGATCGGTCGGCAAGCACACCAACGCGGCATCGCCGTCTCCCATAAAATGCGGCAGAACGGCCACGCCGAGACCGGCGCGAGCCGCTTCGACTTGTCCGAACAAGTCGCTTGCCTGAAAGACGACCTGTCGGCCGTCCAGGATTGAGCGCAGCCAGATTTGTTGCGGGACATGGTCAAGCGCAGCGTCGTAAGCAATGAACGACCAGCGTTCAGGCGGCTTGGCGGCGATCTCGCGCCGCCCATAAAGTGCAAAGCGCATAACGCCGATCCGCCGGATGAGGAGGCTTTTCTCTGTCGGTCGGCTCAAGCGAAGCGCGATGTCGGCTTCTCCACGATCGAGAGAGGCGTTCTGCGAAGCGCCGAGCAGAACCAAGGTGACGTCGGGATTGGCGCGATGAAATTCGATGACGTGAGGCGCGATCAGACGGGCGGCCACCGCTGGCGGCGCGGCGATGCGTACGATCGTCGCCGGCGAAATCGCCACGGCCTTGGCGCGTCTTTCGATCGTATAAACGATGCGCTCCATGTCTCGGGCCAGCGCCGCCAGCGCCGCGCCCTCCGCCGTCAGCGGTGAATGGCGTGGCAGGCGATCGACCAGACGCACGGACAAAGCGCGTTCGAGGGCGGCTACGCGCCGCCCAACGGTCGCATGGTCGACCCGGAGTTCGCGCGCCGCTGCCGACAAAGAGCCCGCGCGGGCGAGCGAAGCGAAAAAACGCAGGTCCTCCCAGTCGGCCATAGGTGCATTATCGCACAGATAGAGAGATAAGTTAGAGAATTTATTCACCAGCATTTTCGTGGCGTAATGCGCAAAAGGAGAACGCCATGACAATCGCCATTGCGATAAGCCGCGCCGGCGACCCGGATGAGCTGAAGCCGATGGAGATCCATGTCGCGGAGCCCGGACCAGGAGAAGTTCGCCTCCGCCAAAGCGTCGTCGGCGTGAACTACGTCGACATCTACTTCAGACGCGGCTTCTATCAGACGCTGCTGCCAGCCGTGCTCGGCGTCGAGGGCGCCGGGATTGTTGATGCGGTCGGAGCCGACGTAACGCGACTGCGGCTTGGTGACCGCGTCGCCTATGTCGGCGCGCCGGTCGGCGCCTATGCCGAAATTCGGCTGTTGCCTGAAACGCGTCTGATTAAACTGCCGGATGGCGTTTCGGAGCGTGTCGCGGGTAGTTCGATCGCGCGCGGCCTGACGGCGCAAATGCTGCTGCGAAAAGTCTATCCCGTGAGGTCCGGCGACTGGATTCTCGTCCATGCCGCCGCCGGCGGCCTAGGCCAATTCGTGACGCGCTGGGCCAAGCGTCTCGGCGCCCGCGTTATTGGGACGGTAGGATCGGAAGCAAAGGCCGCGCACTCGCGCGACGCCGGCGCTGATGTCGTGCTTTTGCACAATGACCCGAGTTGGGTCGATCAAGCCCGCCGTTCCGCCGACGGGAAGGGCGCGCATTTCGCCATCGACGGAATCGGCGGCGCGATGCTGGCGCAGACACTCGGCGCCGTTCGTCCCTTTGGCCTTGTCGCGAGCGTCGGGCAGCCCGCCGGCAAGATCCCCCCAATCTCGGTCGAAGACCTGGGGCCGCGCCGATCCATCGCCTTGATGCGCCCGAGCGTCATGGCCTATTCGAACGATCCCGAGTTCTACCAATACGGCGTCGCCGAGGTTCTGGCTCTTTTGCAGGACGGACTAGTCAATCCGATTGGCGCGGAATATCCCTTGCGCGACGCCGCCAAGGCGCATGAAGCGCTGGAGGCGGGCAGGACGACCGGCAGCGTCATCCTGACCGTCTGAGTGCAAGCGGAACGAGACCATGGCCAAAACGAAAGCAAAGACCAAGGGGGGCGAGCGCGTGACGGCGCTCGCTTTAGAGCCTGCCGCATTCTCCCCCGCTATGGCGGCCTATTTCGACAAATGCCGCGAAAAGCTTGGCTTCGTGCCGAACGTCCTGACGGCTTACGCGCATGGCATGGCCAAGCTCGAAGCCTTTGCGGCCTTCTACAATGATGTGATGCTCGCGCCCTCCGGCCTCTCAAAGCTGGAGCGCGAGATGATCGCCGTCGCGGTTTCTTCTGAGAACCGCTGCTTCTACTGCCTCACGGCGCATGGCGCCGCCGTGCGCCAGCTCTCGGGTGATCCCGAGCTTGGTGAATTGATGGCGATGAACTGGCGCGCGGCCGATCTCTCCGATCGTCATCGCGCCATGCTCGGCTTTGCTACAAAATTAACGCGGGCGAGCGCTGAAATCGAAGAAGAGGACCGCGAGGCCTTGCGTA
>JASLHV010000365.1 GCA_030153205.1 Roseiarcus sp.
GCGCTGTCGCCACGTCACGATGAACTGCCCGTGAGAACAGATAGCCCTGGCCAAGCGCGCACCCGAACGCACTGAGTTGCGAGGCTTGATTCTCGGTTTCGACGCCTTCGGCAACGACTCGGATCCCGAGCTTCTGAGCGATGCTTATTAGGCCCTCGACGATCACGCTACTTGGATCTCCTGGGGTAAGCCGGTCTGTAAACGATTTGTCGATTTTGATCGCATCGACTGGAACGGTAAGCAAATGGGTGAGTGAAGCGAATCCGGTGCCGAAATCGTCCAAAGCAATACGCAGACCCTTGGCGCGCATGTCATGGATGGCCCGCGGCACGATATCGTCCTGACGCATCATATAGACAGACTCCGTGACCTCCACGATCACGTGCTCAGGCGATACCTCGTGTTCCTCGAATACTTCAATGAGTTGGCCGCAGAGTTTACCACTGTGGAAGTCTGCAGATGAGACATTGACTCCTACATGTTGAAACGGAATTCCGAGATCGAGCCACCTGCGAACGTCTGACGCTATGATTTTCAACATTCGATTCGTCAATTGGGATGCAATCCGCAGGTCGGAGGTCGCCTCGTGAAACGAGGCGGCGGGAATGATGTCACCGTTCTCGGTTATCAGCCGGCACAGAGCTTCGACGCCGACGATGGTGCGGGTGTCTAACCGGACGATCGGTTGATAATAGGCGTCGATACGCTGATCGACGAGGGCAGCCGCCACATGTCGAATAGCCGCATCGCGACGTGTGATAGTCGTGGCGAGATGCGGAGAATGGTGAACGACACCTCCCCGGGCCGTCTCTTTGGCATGATAAAGCGCCAAATCGGCGTTCCGGCGGACGCTCTCGGGGCTCTTATCGTCAGCCGAAACGATAGCTGCGCCGATTGTGGCGGCCGGCACAATGACGTGAGTGTCACAATTGGCTGGTTGGGCCACGGAATCGCGAACTCGTTGCGCAATCCGCTCGATAGTCGCGAATGTCTGGCTGTCTCGGATGAGGACCGCGAATTCGTCTCCGCCGATACGAAACGCAACATGAGGAGAAGCGGCCTCACCTAGCTTCGTTGCAGTCGCCCTTAGTAGGTCATCACCCGCGCGGTGGCCAAAAGTGTCGTTGACGATTTTGAGATTGTCTAGATCAAGAAGAAGAAGCGCCCATGTGCCGGGCTGATCACACGTCAAGCTTGACAGCGTCGCATCGAAGCTCGCGCGGTTCTGAAGTTCCGTCAGCGCATCGATGCTGGCCCTGCGCTCACGCTCAAACACTTGCTCGTGGCGTTCCAGAGCGATGGCGCATAGATGAACGCAGGTATCGACGACCGCCTGTTCTTCGGGGGTCGGACCCCGGGTTTCGTGATAGTAGAAAGCGAACGTGCCAACGACACGGTTGCGTTCGTTGCAAATCGGGCTCGACCAGCACGCTTTGAGGTTCTGGCGGAGCGCCAGTTCTTTGAATTCAGCCCACCGGGGATCCGCCTCGATATTGGTGACCACGACTGGGACACCCAAATAGGCGGCGCTTCCACATGAGCCAACCATGGGACCAATCGCCATCCCCTCAATGCTGGCGGAATAGGCCTCGGACAAACTTGGGCCCGAAAGCGGGTGAAGGAGGCCGTTTTGATCGACCCACAAAATTGAACAGACGACACCAGGCAGACGCTTCTCGATTTCGATACACAGTCGGTCGGTCGTGGACTTGAGCGCTTCGCCCTTGGCGACCATTTCAAGAATGACGTTCTGAAGCCTAAGCACGCAGTCCCTACTGTAATGAATACCGCGGAAGCATCTCTCTCCTGTAATCGAGGTCAGTGAGTTTCATATGAGTGTCGCTTTTAAATGTTTATTTAAATGCTTCGGGGAACTCAGGCCAATTGCTTCGGAGGAATATTGTTTGCTCGCCATATGACGAACCGAAACTCGTTGACCCGAACGAAACGCCCGCGCGCCAGTCTTTAGGTTTTGCGGCGGCTCTTTTGGCGAGACTGCATCTTCTTTGACGTAGGTGACTTGCGAAGCAATCTTTCCACGTGTTCTTGTTGTTCGACTGTAGCGCGTCGAAAGTTCTTCAGTAGCCGTATTTCCTGCTCCGCCGCAGGTACTAAATCGCCATCGTTTTCTCGAAGCAGCCAAGCGACTGTCGTTTCAAGAACCGGCGCGAGGGCGAAGAGCGTAGTAATCGAAGCTCCATCGCGTCCATCGGTGACGCCTCGCTGCATGTTGCGGATGGCCGACATGCTGAGGCCGGCTTTTTCGGACGCGCCTCTGGCGCTCAGGCCCACAGCCTCAAGCCTGTCTTCGATCCGGCGAACGAGTTTTGCCAGGGTCACCATGCGGCAGTTCTTTGTTTGTGCCAAAGCGAAAATAATACGCCCATAAAGGAATCTGCTTTTGTTCACGGCGTCTCACTTTAAAACCAAGCGCGGTTGTCCGAATCTCACCCCTAAACGTCCGAACGTCACCTCATTCAAAGCCGTTCAGCCGCTGACGACCGCAGTTCAACCACTGATTCGAGCGCCAGACCCTTCGCTCATCGAGATGAGAAAACTGAGTTGCTAATGAGCACCATAGTCGCTGAAACTAGCACGGCTAGGCTATGCGAGAAAGGCAACGGACCAATATTTACTCTTGGCCCCCGAGCATTTCTCGGACTTTGTTGCCAAGAGGTGTCATCGCGAAGGGTTTAGCCAATATCTCCATTCCTGGCGCTAGGTGACCCTTCCCGACCACTGCATTCCGCGAATGCCGGCAATAAAAAGTACCCTCAAACTTCGGCAAGACCTGCCGTCGATCTCACCCTCGCAAAACGTTGCCCCCCAGTGTCCCAGCTCAAGTTTCAATCGAGCCCAGGTGTCCAGCGCATCGGTCGCGTCCCGCTGACTTGGTCAAGGGTCGCCGTCCTCCGCTTCCGGCCATCATGGCCGTTTCCTGCTAATGCGTCAGTCCTCGAAGCGGACGCCATGCCGGCGAGGCTGCGTGTCGTCCGGTAGCTGCCATTCCGCCGCCACATCCGGGTCGGTCGCAGGTAGCCAAAGAGCGCATGATAACGTCCGTTATCATGCGCATTGCGTCGGAACGGACATAGACCGAACGAGATCGGTCACCTTGCCCCCGGCTGAACGGATCCCTCTAGACCCGATGAAAAACGTGATGCAAATCGAGTGCCGGAGGCGGCGTGTTAAAGAGCCATTCAGTTGCAAGCAAACTCGTCGAAAGAGCAAGCGTCTACCGACCCAACCGTGGATCGAAGGCGATATGCCGCTCTAGTTCCATGGCGTCGTGAAGGACACGGCCAACCTCTACTACTGATGTTCGGCGAAGCCTGTAGAGGATCAGATGCCGTGGACGTGTTACGCCAGATTGTTTTTTTGCGTTTCGTAAATGATAGGTGCGTACGCCTTGGCCGAGTTCCGGCCGGGCCAAAGTGCCAAGGCGGACGGGATCTTCGACGAGGTCCCGTAAGGCCGACGACAGGAGTTGCTCGTAACGCTCTCGCGCTTGGTCGCCGTAACGTTCCTCCGACCATAAAAGCAAGTTCGCAATGTCGACCCGAGCCAAGGCGGAAAGCCGGAGCCGAACCATTCCTAGCGCTGGGCGCGAGCTATCCCCTTTTTTTCGGGAGGCCTACGCCCAAGATCCCGGATCACATTCTCGATTGCGCTTTCCTCAAACTCGATGAAGCTACCCGCGTCCAGATCAGAGAAACCGGCCCGCGCGGCATCTTGCAAAAGTCTGAGCTTTGCCGCGTCTCGAACGTCCCGCTCCTCGATCAGCCTCAGCCCTTCACGCAGCACCTCGCTCGCGTTTTGGTATCGACCCGAGGCGAGTAGATCGGAAATGACTTTCTCGTGGCGCTCCG
>JASLHV010000367.1 GCA_030153205.1 Roseiarcus sp.
GCCGAGATCGCGCTGTCGGAAGCCGTGATCGTCTATGCCTACCAGGCCAGCGGAGGCCGGATCGATCCGGTGCGTATCTCGCCGCTGATCACCGCCAAGGCGACGATCGTCGATCCGTCGCAAGCGCTGAACGCTGTCGCGACGTCGTCCGATCCCGACGCGACGCTTGCCGCGTTCAATCCGCCCCAGAGCGGCTATAGCGAATTGCGCGAGAGGCTTGCACCATTGCGCGCTGCCTACCCCGCTTCCGCCCTCAACATGTTTCGCCATGGGGCAGGGCCGCGCGACGGCGCGAATGCCGCGCCGCTGATCCGCGCCCACTTCGAGACGGTTCGTAATGCGGAGGAAATCGATCCGTCGCCGCCGGCGCGGGTCGCGGCAATTACCGAATTGCATGCGCCGAACGCGCAGCACAGCGAAACGCGGCTCGACGCTTCAATGTCCCAAGCGCTCGCGGGCCGCGGGCCGCAACGGCTCGAGGCGGCGATCATCGCCAATATGGAGATGTGGCGCTGGGAGCCGCGCGACATGGGCGAGGAGCGCATCGAAGTCAACGTGCCCGATTTCAGGTTGCGCGTTCTGCGCGGCCAGGAAGAACTGCATCAGGCGCGGATCATCGTCGGCAAGCCCGATTCGCAAACGCCGATCTTCTCGAACGCGATGCGTTACATTCTGGTCAATCCTTCTTGGAGCGTCCCGGTCTCCATCATCAAGAAAGAGATGATGCCGAAGCTCGCCGAGGACCCCGACTACCTCAAGAAGCTCGGCTTCGAAGTGACCCAGCACGGCGACATGATCAGCGTGAAGCAACCTCCAGGCGAAAAGAATGCGCTTGGTCGAATCGCCTTCATGTTTCCGAACGAACATTCAGTGTACCTGCACGACACGCCGTCGCGCGCGCTGTTCGCTTCATCGCGCCGCGCGTTCAGCCACGGTTGCGTGCGCGTCGATCAGCCGATGCGGCTGGCGCAGATCGTCATGGGCGAAGGTTGGAGCGAGCAGCGGTTCCGCGCGTTGATCGGCGATTCGGAACGTACTGTATTCCTCCCGCGCCCATTGCCGATCCATATCGAATATTTCACCGCCTTCGTCGACGACGCCGGCGACTTGCAAATGCGGGACGATCTCTATGGGCATATGCGGCGCCTGGAATCCGCGCTGGGGCTCGATGCGCAGCGTGGATAAAAAGTCAAGGTTGAAACTGGCTCGATAAGGCTCTACAGATGGATTCCCTGACCTTTCAGGGCAATTTTGCCACAATGTGGCTTTTGTAACACAAACGGCGAACGCAAAACGACGACGCGTTCAAGCGTAAGAGGGAGTCGGGTGGAGCGTTAATAGTCTCCCGGCTCAGGGGTTAAGTCTCTGTTTCGTTTGAAAGAGGCGGGTTTGCCTTACGTGCGGGCTTGGTATGTCGCCAATTGGGGTCGGAGAATGCGCGCGCGCATTCTCTTTGCGCCTTTGCTCGCGCTGATCGGGTTCGCGCCGAATTCGACGGAAAACGCCAACGCCAATGGCGAGACACGCACGCTTAATCTCGCCGAACCGCATACCAATGAAACGGGCTCGTTCACCTATATGGTAAACGGCTCGTACGATCGCAGCGTGCTCGACAAACTGAACTGGTTCCTTCGTGACTGGCGTCACGACGAGCAGACTCAGATGGACCCAAAGATGTTCGACATCGTTTGGGAGGTTTATCGCGAGTCCGGTTCGAGCCAGCCGATCCAAGTCCTTTCCGCCTATCGCTCGCCTGAAACCAACGCGATGTTGCGACGCCGCTCTCGTCTTGTCGCCGAGCATTCGCAGCACATTCAAGGCAAGGCGATGGACGCGCATTTCGTCGACGTGTCGGTCGATCGCATTCGCGATATCGCCATGCGCATGCAGGACGGCGGCGTCGGCTTCTATCCGATCGGCAATACGCCATGGGTTCATATCGATAGCGGTTCGGTACGATATTGGCCGCGCATGAGCCGCGCCGCGCTGGCTCGGCTCTTTCCTGACGGCAAGACGGTCTTTGTTCCGGCCGACGGTTCGCCGATGCCTGGCTATGAACAAGCAAGGGCGGAAATCGAAGCGCGCGGCGGATCGGTCTTCGCGGCCAGTGCTTACGCGGGCCACTCGAAGAGTCTGTTCGCCATGTTGTTTGGCGGCGGCGAGGATGAGGCGGAGACGGAAGAACAAGTGGTCTCGGCCGCACCCCGCGGGCGCGGCGGCGGCGTCGTGAATTTTGCCGCAATGGCTCAGCCATCGAGCGCCGGCGAGCAAGTCGCCGTGGCCCAGCCTGATCCCGTGACCAAGGCCAAGCGCGATTTGCCGAAGGGCGAAACTTTCATGGGGCCTGCGCCTTCTGCGGCCAATCCGCCGAAGCCGCAAATTGTCGCGTCGCTTCAGGCGGACACCGCAACCGATGGCGCAGACGTGACGCCTCAATTGGCGATGCCGACGCCGCCGCATCGGCCGATGGAATTTTCTTCCGTCATATCGGGTTATATTTCAGCGCCGACGCCGCCGTCGAAGCCGGTCGAATTCGCGTCGCTGCAGCCCCCGCCTGCCGATGTTTTGAGCGGATCGCATGGCAATGACGCGATCAACGCCGTCCTTATGCGCAAATTGCCCAATGTGATCACGCGGGGTCTCACCGGGTCCTTGCCGAAGAACGCCTTGGCTCTCGCCGACTCCGACGTACCGATTCCGCCCGAGCGCGGCGCGCTGCTTGCGAAGGCGGCGGCGCTGTCGGCGCCCGTCGCTGGCCCGGCGACGCCGCGATTGTCGCCTCTTGAAAGGGCGGCGAAACTCTATGCGCCGCTGCCGCCGATCGGCCCGCTCAAGCCGACCCTTGTGGCCGCCAAGATCGATCGCTCCGATTTCGGTTTGATGACCGCGTCCAAAACGCCTAGCGCGACTTTAGGCGCTGTGAAGCCGTCGCCGCCGCCTTCGGCGCGCGCCGACGCGTTCATTGTGGCGCTCGCGCCGACGGCGCAGGTCAAAGACACATTCACATCGCAGCGAACCAACGAGTTGCCCGCGAACGCCTTCGCGCCGAACCGTGCGGCGCTTTCATTGATCAACGATCCCGACAATATGCGCGGAACGGACTAACGCCGTCGAGCGGACGTACATGATTAAGGGCCGGACGCGCCTTCACGCGTCCGGCCCTTTGAAATTCCAACGCGCGCGGTCAGGACTTGTCGAAGGCCCAGGCTCCAGCCCCCGCGGCGGCGAGGTACAAGCAAGCAAAGCAGAACAGGATCGCCGCATCGCCGCCATTCAGCGCGGGGACAAAGCCGCGCGGGAAATGCGCCATGAAATAGGCGGCGGCGCCGAAGCCAGACATGACGAAAGCGACTGGCCGTGTCGCGAAGCCGACGACCAACAACACGCCGCCGATCGTCTCGATAAGGCCGGCCGCGATCTTGAGACCGGCCGGCATCATGCTCAAATCCATCGGCGGAAAGCCGACCAGCTTCGACAACCCATGCTGCAGGAACAGCAACCCGATCATGATGCGGAACAGCGCCTGCAGATAGGGCGCGGTCGATCGCGGTAGAATAGTGGCTTCCATCTTGGCCCTCTTGATAGTGTTCGAACGTCGCCCGTTCAGGCAAAGGCGTTCACGATATAGTTATATCGTATAACAATTGTGGCTTTTTTCCTTCTCACAGAATTTTTGCGATTTCATCGAAGGCGAAACGAGGGCTTCGCGGGAACAATTTTGCGTGATCGCCGTAGCCGACGTTGATCAGCACGTTCGACTTGAACCGGCCGTCCGGGAAGAATTCGGCGTCGAGCTTCGAATTGTCGAATCCGGTCATCGGACCTGTGTCGAGGCCGACGGCGCGCAAAGCGATGATGAGATAGGCGACCTGCAACGAGCCGTTCTTATGCGCGATCTCGCGGACGATTTCGGCGGGCAGTTTATCGAACCAGGACTTGGCGTCCGCATGCGGGAATAGAAAAGGCAGGTGTTCGTAGAATTTGACGTCATAGGCCGCGATCGCCGTCACTGGCGCGGCCATGGTCTTGTCGAGATTGCCCGGCGCGAGGGATGGCTTCAGCCGCGCCTTTGCTTCTGGAGACCTTACGAAAACCACGCGGAGCGGCGACTGATTGGCGCTCGTCGGCCCAATCTTGGCGATATCGAGAGCGCGGCGAAGCAAGTCGTCCGGCACTGGCTTGTCGAGAAACTCATTATGGGTGCGCGCTTCGGTGAAAATTTGCGCCAAAGCCAC
>JASLHV010000410.1 GCA_030153205.1 Roseiarcus sp.
GCGCTGTCCGATGTGAGCGTCGAATTCTTTCAGGGCGAGGTTCATGCCGTTCTCGGGGAGAACGGCGCCGGCAAGTCGACCTTGATGAGCATTATTTCGGGCGTGACGCAGCCCGATACGGGCGCGATCGAGTTCGAAGGCGCTTCCGTCTCGCCGATGACTCCGGAGGCCGCCGCGGCGCTCGGCATTTCGATTTCCTATCAGCATCCCGCCATACTCGACGATCTGACCGTACTCGAAAACCTTCAAGTCGCGCTGCCGAAATCGCTGTTTGAAGGGAAATCGTATCGCGACGTCGCTGGCGCAATGCTCAGCGCCGTTGGTCTGCACGTTCCCTTGCGCGCGCGTGGCGATTCTTTGACGGTCGCGCAGAAGCAATTGATCGAAATTGCAAAGGCTTTGGCGGTGCGGCCAAAGGTTCTGATTCTCGACGAGCCGACGGCTTCACTCGATCAGGAAGCGACCGAAATGCTGTTCGGCCGCATACGCGCCGTGGTGAAGACTGGGACATCGGTTATCTATATCACCCATCGTCTCGCGGAAATCCGCCAAATCGCGGATCGCGTCACCGTGCTTCGCGACGGCCGCGTCCGTGGCGTGGCGGCGGTGACCGACGTGACGGACCAAGACTTGCTGCGCATGATTGTCGGGCGCGCGCTCGGTTCGACGTTTCCGCCTAAAGCGGAGAGCCTGTCAGGCGATGTCAACTTTTCTGTTCAGTCGCTGGGCGGGCGGAAATTCACGAATGTGAGCTTCGAAGCTTCGCCGGGACAGATCGTCGGCGTTGCGGGGGTCGCGGGCAATGGCCAGGCGGAATTGATGCGTTCACTCGCTGGTCTGCAGCCATCCGACGGCGCGGTCTATCTCAGCGGACGCTCTCTGAAACAGCACGATCTTCTGCGCGAAGCGGCCTTCATGCCCTCGGATCGGCTGGCGGAAGGTCTGGCGAGCGGCCTCACGGTCCGTGAGAACGCGGCGATGGCGGCGCTCGAGAAATTTGGCTCCTTCGGCGTCCTCAGCCGAAAGAAAGAGGTTGACCAGGTTAGTACGACTTTCAAATCGCTGGCCGTGAAAACGCCAAGCATGGAGGCGCCCGTCACATCGCTCTCCGGCGGCAACCAGCAAAAAGTCGTCATGACCCGAGCCCTCCTGTCGAAACCGGGCCTGATTGTCGCCGACGAGCCGACGCAGGGTGTGGATGTAGGGGCGCGCGCCGAGATCTATCGCATCTTACGCGAGATAACGCGTTCTGGGACGCCGGTCGTCGTCAATTCTTCCGACGCGGCGGAGCTGGAAGGATTGTGCGACAAGGTCATAGTGCTCTCGAGAGGGCGCGTCGTCGAAACGCTGCAAGGCGGCGACGTTGTCGAGGCGAAAATCGTCGCCGCCGCGGTCAGCGCCGAAGCGCACGCCTCCGACGGCGGTTCGCGGAGCGAAGGCGCAGCGGCGCGCGGCGGTTGGAAACACTTCGTCCAGCTCGACAATGCGCCGGCGGTTCCGCTTTCGATCGTCACCGTTCTCCTCGCGCTACATGGCTATAGTCAAAACGCGAATTTCCTTTCGTCCTTCAATGTATCGAACATCTTCATGCTGGCGACCGCCCTCGGCTTCATCGCCATGGGGCAGACCGTCCCGCTGTTGTTGTCCGGCGTCGATCTCTCCGTCGGCCCGCTGACAGGACTTCTGGTCGTGATCGCGTCGTTTTTCGTGAACGAAGGCGCGCCTTGGCTCACGATTGCGACCGGATTTCTGTTGATGTTCGTCACGGCCGTCGTCGTCGGCGCTATCAACGGTTCGCTCATTCGGTTTGCGAATTTCACGCCCATCGCCGCGACCTTGGCAATGTATATCGGCCTGCAAGGCGTCAGTTTTATTCTGCGCGACGGCCCAGATGGCTACATCGATTCCTCTGTGACGATGGCGATTACGACGCAGATCGGGCCGTTCCCCGTCGCCTTCTTTTTGTTGATCGCATGCGTCGTTGTGGGCGAATACGTGCTGCGTAATACGCGGGCGGGCTGGCGGCTTCGGGCGACCGGATCAGACGAGGAATCGGCGCGGCGGATCGGGTTAAGGATCGATCGCGTTGTCGTGGCCGGCTATATCGCGAGTTCGCTCTTTGCCGCGCTCGGCGCGGTGATGCTGATGGCGCAGATCGGCGTCGGCGACCCCCGGCAGGGCGTGAACTATACGCTATCGAGCATCACCGCCGTGGTTCTCGGCGGCACCAGCCTGCGCGGTGGGCGAGGCACGTTCATCGGAACAGCGCTCGGCGCGTTGCTGCTGACCGAAGTGCTGGACGCCGTCGCCTTTCTCGGGCTCTCGCAGACCTACCAATATGTATTTCAGGGAGCGCTCGTGCTGATCGCCGCCCTGATCTATGCAACGGTACGAGGGCGTAGTCGCACTTGAACAGGCGCACGCGTGATGAGGCTCTGAGGAAACCAAGGAGAGCGGAATGACCGAACAACTCACTGTTATTGCGCATTTACGCGCCCTGAACGGCCAAATCGAGGAGACCAAAGCGTTCCTCTCCGGTCTCATCAAGCCCACCCGCGCCGAGCCGGGCTGCGTAGAATATTGGCTGCATCAAGACAATGACGATCCCGCCGAATTCACTTTCTACGAGAACTGGACCAATCGCGCCGAATGGGACAAGCATATGGAATTGCCGCATCTGCAAAAGTTTGCCGAGGTCAAGGACAAAGTGTTCGAACTGCAGAAGTTGCGGCTCATGACCATGATTAGCGATGCGACTTCAAAGCGATGAGCAGTGGCGGCTTGCCGGGCCTGGCGGGCACGGACCATGTAGGATTCACCGTGCCGGACATCGAGGCGGCAACGCGATTCTTCGTCGATGTGATCGGCTGCTCGCTCGTCTTCGAAATTGGCCCATTCCAGTCGGATGACGACTGGATGAAAGTACAGCTTGGCGTCGATCCTCGCGCGATCATCCGAAGTCTTCGCATGTTTCGTTGCAAGACGGGACCGAGCTTCGAGATATTCGAATACCAGCTCGAAGGCGCAAACCCAGTTCCGCCGCGCAATAGCGATGTCGGCGGTCACCACTTGGCCTTCTATGTCGACGACATAGGCGCCGCCGTCGCCTACCTAAAAACGCACGGGATTAGCGTTCAAGGGGACCCCGTGACGATGGAGACCGGCCCGACGAAGGGCCTGACCTGGGTCTATTTTTTATCGCCATGGGGAATGCAGCTCGAACTTGTAAGCTATCCCGCAGGATTAGAAGTGGCGCGACAAAGGCCTGGGGTTCTATGGTCTCCTAAAGAAGTTCGATGAGCAGGTCGACGATCTTCGCATAACGTGCTCTTTTTACCTTTATTCAGCTTGGCAAAGTTCGCTTCGAAAGCCGGCAAACCACCGAGTAAGCTGGGTTGAATACGTTGGCGATATCGTACCTGACGCATTGACCGAGAACATGGGAGGCGGCGGCGAGCTCGAGGGCGAAATCGTCGCGAAGCCAGTCGAGCATTTCACTCGTCGCGTGCTGAAGCGCCTGATCAAGCGGGCGCGCATTGCCGACGGTAAAAATGTAGTCGGCGTTTTCCCCCCGCGGCCATCCAATTTTCCGTCCTTTTAATACGCGCACGGTGAATTCGACTTCAAAGGAAGTCTCGATACCATTGCCAACGATCTCGCCATCGCCTTGTGCCGCATGACAATCGCCGAGATAAAACAGTGCGCCAGGCGCCGACACAGGAAACCGCGCAATCGCCCCCGGACCGAAAAGCCGACAATCCATGTTGCCGCCATATGGACCGCTTGTGGCCGTCGAGATTGCCTGGTTCAAGGAGGGCGCGACCCCGAAACAGCCAATCATCGGGGCAAATGGCGCCGACCATTGCTCGAGTCCGGCGACAGCCTCCTCGAGCGATGCTGTCTCCGCGTTTAGATCCAGCTTCCAGATCGCTCGCTTTCGCTCTGGCAATGTCGCGACAGTCGCAGGGTTGACGACGTTTCCCGCGACCGGCGAAAAAGTCCATCCGGTATCACGACTGGGCTTCATCCGATCAATCCGGATTTCAAGCGTGTCCCCCGGCTCCGCGCCATTTATAAAAAATGGTCCTGTCATCGGATTTGGCGCGTTAGCCTGCCGCTGACCCGCAGCGTCGAAGCCCCACGCATCAAGCGTCTGAGTAACGACGCTGTCCCCATCGTTTATACTTAGTACCGGCCCGCCAAGTCCGATGGCGTTTTGGAATGCGCGTGGTTCAAATTTGTACCGTGTCATGCGAACTTCGCCTCTACCAAGGTCTGATTTATCGCTGACCTCTGCTGCAGATTAATCGACGTTTTCAGTTTTCATATCGCCTTTGCGCCTTCCTTTATCGGAGGGGATCGCGAGCGGGCTGTAAAAGTCCCGCACGCCTGGCAATCATCTCTCCTCTTTCAATTCAATCACAGTTCCCTTCAGGGATTTACTCAGCATGCCGGATTACACGACGCGTCCCTTCTGACCATCTATTTACTTGTCATTGCATTGCATGCTCTTTTTAATCTTCCCATCACCCCCGAGGGCTTTGCGGTTAGAAATTCTCATTTCGGACGAACGGGCGGTATTGACCTTCTGAGCGACGGAAACGCAACGTCGCGGGGACGAAATTGGCGCCGTCCGCTTTCAGGCGCGCCGCCATGCAACCGAATTGGTCGCGGCGAAGACGAACTCAAGCGGCCTCTTTGAAGGCTGCGCTGGTACATGAAACAGAGCGGCGCGAAATGACGCTGCAAGCAGGCGATGCGACCAACGAGTCGTTGATAGCCAGTACGAAGACCAATAACGCTCTGAAGAGCGCGAAACGGAGGGGGGGCAGATGTCCGGGCGCATCGGGACCAGCGAGGAGAATGTTTTCGCGGCTGACAATGCCCAGTGTTTCCTGAACGAGCCGGCGCGTGCGGACAAGCGTTTGCTGCCCAGAGCCGCCGCTTTCGCCTTGACGGCCATCGTATTCTGCAGCCTGCCTGTTGCGATCCACGCCCAGACCGCGCCGAACGCGCCAGCCCCGCCTTCCTCTGCGCCCGTGCAAGCGCAGCCGGCCACGCAGACGACGCTGACCGGCGATTGGGGCGGCTTGCGGACCCAATTGAGCGACAAGGGCGTCGACATCACGAGCGGTTTCAAAGGTGAACTCGCCGGGAATATCTATGGGGGTCCCCCGAAAAAATGGGCGGAGTCGGGAGAGTTCGACCTCGGCGCGACCATCGACACACGTAAGCTTTTCGGCCTCATCGGCGGAACGATCCAGACCACGATCACGATTCGCGAAGGCGCGCCGTCGGTGGGCGGATTGCTTCAGCAATCGGAAGAAGTCTTCGGCCGCGGCAATATCGCGCGGCTCACGGAATTCTGGTACCGACAGAAGCTGTTTGATGACCTGTTGACGATTAAGTTCGGGCGGTTGCCGCAAGGCGATTTCAACAATTTCACCTGCGATTTTATGAACCTGACCTTCTGCGGGGCGCCAGGCGGCAATATCGTCGGGAACTATTGGTACAATTGGCCAATCACCCAATGGGCGGGATGGGCTCGCGTTAACGTCGGCGAGTTCGACTTCATGGCCGGCGTCTATGAGATCAATCCGCGCGACCTCGATCTCACCTTCGCGCCTGGATGGTTTGGGGGCGCTACCGGCGCGATGGGGCACGCCGAGATCGGTTGGTCGCCTAGGCTCGGTCCCGAAGGATTGCAGGGCCATTATCAGGCCGGCGTATGGGACGAGTCGTCCGGCGGCGATGACGTCTTGATCGGCATTGACGGCCGTCCATTTTCCCTGACGGGGCTTTCGCCGCTTCACCGGTCGGATCGCTACGGGTTCTATGTCCAGGCGCTTCAGCAGATTACCGGGCGCGCCATTTATGATCCGGATGGAGGATGGAAGAGCGTCAAGGGCCTCAGCATCTTTTTCAATTACATCCAAGCCGACCGGGCGACGTCGATCCTGGACAATCAAATCGCCGGCGGCTTGTCCTATGCCGGACCCTTCGACACGCGTCCGAACGACGTTGTCGCGATCGCTTTCGGGCGTACCGGCTATAATAGCCGCGCCGCGGAGTCGATTTTGCTCGCCAACCCTGGCGTCGCCGTGCCGCGAGCTGAATATCCACTCGAGGTCTATTATAGTTACCAGGTCCAACCATGGTTCACCGTGCGGCCGGACTTCCAATTCATCGTTCAACCCGGCGGCTTTGTTCATGCCCAGAACGAAATCCTCGTTGGCGTCCGGACGGATCTCAAGTTTTGATCGGGCGTGCCGATCGCTCGCGATGTGACCTCAGGACATTGGGCCGCGACTTGTGGTTTGAATCGGTCGCCCCGGGCTCTGAGGCTGGCCCAGTTACCCTTTGATAAAAGAGCAAAACACGTCCATTATTCGGCGGTTTACAAAGGAGGCGGTTTTGCGAGTTTTGGGTGCAATATTTCTCCCCGTCGCCTTGATCGGATTATGCGCGCCGGCTTCCGCCAGTGAATCGCTGCCAGAAAGTGGCACAGCGAAACTTGCGGCCTACGAGGTCTGCCATCCGCTAGCGGTGATCGACATGAGCCCTTCGGGCTCCCAATCCTCCGCCGAGTGCACCGGCATCGTCAAAGCCTTGGAGGGTCCAAAGCCGCTCGACAATCTTGCGATACGCTGCCTGGAGGAGTCGAGCGCTCGACCGGACGGGTACAAGTATTTCGGGACTTGCGTACAGACCGACAATGACGGCGACAAGCTCTTCATGACTTACGAGGGGTCAGAGAGCGGCCAAATCAAATGGATTGGCGGAACTGGCAAATACAAAGATGTCACCGGTTCGGGTAGCTTGAAGGTTACGGACGCCCCTGGCAACACGCCTAGCCTTTTGCATATACGCTCAGCTACGACGCCTCTTGGACGCATAAGGCGAAGTGAGCAAGCTTTCGCGGCGTTCGAAATTGATTGCGGGCTTTCTGAATTCTTACGACCTTCGCAAAGCGCCGTCCACGCCGAAAGCGCCCGCTCGGATTCATCGTCGGGAGCTTGGCGCGGGCGATTGATTGAGGATGCGGTGTAATGCATGCGGGGCCGCCGGCTGGTGGTGGCGGCCCCGTTTAATTATCTCATCTGACCGACGTCAGATGGTCGCTCACATCTTTTTCTCTTCCATCTTCTTCTCTTCCATCTTCTTCATCATGTGGTGGTGATGAACCATCATGTGATGATGATGATGAACGACCATGTGGTGGTGGTGATGCATGACATGGTGCATCATCGGCTTTTCCTCTGGCTTGGCCGCGTCCTCGGCAAAGCTTGGAACAATCATTGCTGCTGTCACCGCAACGGCGGCGAAAACTGTCTTGAACATATCGGTCCCCCAATCGGCTCCCGGGACATTACCGGCGAGTGATTTTATCCAACGGGGAAGATTATGAACCCCGAATGAATAGGCCCCGATTCTGTGCCAGACAGAGGCGCCTTTTTCGGCGCCGACTTTGCCGTGTCGGAGCCGCGGCGCGGTTGTCTCAGGCAAACAAGCAGCTCGTCGTCTTGACCGGTCCCGCTGCGTTCGTCCCTTGCGGGGCCGGTCTTGGCCGTCGCGACTCTGCTCTACAGTGAGGCGGGGCAATTTGTATCCCAACCCGCCTTTCACTTAATCTGATTTCTCGTAATTCCCGCTAACGAACTGATTTAATTGGCGACGCCGGCAGGGCTCGCTTGCTTTTCTGGCTAAATCGGCCAACCTTGCGCGGCGGGCCTCAAAGGCGTCTCGTTGTTTCCCACCCGAATAGCTTCCGGGCGCGGCGGTCGTAGACCGCGACGGCGTTCGCTCCGTGGGCCGCCTCCGATGCTCTCAGCTCGATGTCGGCCATCTCTCTGATTTGGACTGAGCTGATGTCGTCAAACCTGTAGCGCTGTATGAACTCAGAAGAGCCATCCGGCCTATTGCGGAGGATTTCCATCGAACAACGCAACGATGCCTCCGCGCCTAAAGAAAGGCCCCGCGCCAGGACTGGTCTGCGGGGCCTTCGCGCCGGTCGAGGGGCTGGGGGGCAGAAGCGACCGGCGTGCTCAGTCAACGCGGCCGTCTGTGAGAGGGTTCCATCGGGATTCACAATCAGATCGGCCAGGCGACGCGAGCCCTTAAGCACCGTCGATCATCGCTCCTCGAAATTACCTTAGAGATTCAAGACATTTTATTGATTTAATTGGCGACCCCGGCAGGGCTCGAACCTGCGACCTGCCGCTTAGAAGGCGGCTGCTCTGATCCTGCTGAGCTACGGGGTCGACTTTGCGCGGCGCCTAATGCGTCCAGGGC
>JASLHV010000476.1 GCA_030153205.1 Roseiarcus sp.
CTCATCGAACGAGAGCTATGCATGCGCGTTCCCTCTGCTAAGGCATTGTGGACGCGAGTTAACCCACTAACGCGAACTTGATCGCGCTTCGCGTTGCGTTGCCGCCGCTCGAGCGGCAGCGTCCACTGCTCCCAGCGCGACTTGGTCTCGCCACGCGTGATCGGCGCGTTGATCTACCGATGGAACAATAGCGCCCAAAAACCGTTTCAGTTTTAATGAAATATCTCGCGTTCAGCGTTTTGGTCGGGCTCGCCGCCATCACTGAATGCCGTGCCCAGGCAGTCGGGCTGGCTTCCTATTATACCTACTCCAGCGGCTACGTAGGGGCGCATCGGACATATTCTGTCGGTTCGCATGTGCGCGTAACGAACCTTAGCAACGGCCGATCGGCGACTGTTGTGATTGTGGGCCGTGGCCCGTTTATCAATGGGCGGATTATCGATCTGTCCACGGCAGTCGCGGATGCCTTGGGATTCAGACAGGCCGGAGTAACGAAGGTCAAACTAGAGCTCGTCAAAGAGTGACCGTGCTCAGGCCGGGCCGCCGAAAGCCTTTTCCACCGCCATCTCGTGCTTTTTGCCTGATCTCAGCCGGCGCGTGCGGAGAATGACCGCCATCCGGGTATTATGACCAAGCCTTGGGAATTGATTCGAATTCTCGTTTATCTTTGGGAGTTATCTCTATGCGCGCGACATCCATATTTCGTTCGAGCCTGATGGCATTGCTGACGTTTATCGGCGTCACGTTTGGGTCCGCCGCATACGCTGACAGCGGCCGCATATCGTTCAAGGTGCTCAAGGCGGGTTTCGTCATTGGCGGTTCGGCCGGCTCAGGCGTCCTTTCTTTCCATGGTAGCCAGTATCCGCTTCAGATCGGCGGTCTTAGCTACGGGTTCACATTCGGCGCTTCCGAGACACATTTCCGAGGCCTCGTGAGCAACATCCGCCGCCCCTCGGACGTCTCCGGCGTTTACGCGGCAGGGAACGTCGGAGCCGCCGTCGGTCGAGGCGCGCAGGCGATCGTTCTCACGAACCAGAACGGCGCAGTGCTGACGCTTTCCGGCAATTCGGTCGGCGCGATCGTCAGCGCTGACCTCAACGGTTTGGTGCTCACGGTACAATAATAAGCTTATCGGCGAAGATTAACGCCTATTCCTGGCGCTGGCTCTTTTTTGACCAGCGCTTGGGGCGGACCAGCGGGGCGGCAAATTACGCCGCCGCCGCCGCTGGCCCGACTACCTGCGAGCAATCAAGCGATGCGACGGACCTTGACCGCTGGCGGGCGCGGTAAGAACAGCATTGTCCGTACCTCCCAATTTGGGACGATTACGGATTTGCGAGCATTCAATCGCTCGGCATAAGGCCTGCTCCGCCGATGGCGCGCAGTATCCCCTGCGTCATTCATGGACAGGCTCAATCGCGTCATGACCGCGCATGATCATCTATCCGAGCCGCGATATTTCAGACTTGTGCAGACCCTCTACGCCGAAATTCTCTTTCTTCTATTCGCTATCTGCGCCCGGATCGTGCGCAAATTCGATCACGCGCCAGAGCTATAAGTTTGGACCGGCGGCCGACAAAATTCATGACGCTCTAGACGAGTAGACGCGACATGAGCCCAAAGGCCACCGCAATACTGGCCATCATCTTGGTTGCAAGCCTTTATTGGTGCCTGATACGCGTGCTCCTGGCGTGGAGAAGCGAATGGCTGAAACGTCCGCGCCTACCGCTGCTTCCTTTGGAAGGCCCGGATGGCGGCTACGCCCACAAGGCGAAATTTAGACGGTCAGGCATCGCGCGATAGCCGCCGCTCACAGCCTAAACGGCGCGGACCCGTTCCAATGCTGACAGAGCCGGGCGGAACCACCTAGGCGGGCGCCCGATCTAAACGGATTTGTAATTAGGCAGGCCGTAAATCCCGCGAGCGACAATCGGAGCGCGACGGCGAGGAAAGAGCGAGAGTAATGATCACGGGCGAGCAAGTTAGAACCGCGCGCGATCTGCTCGGCTGGTCGCCCAAGCAACTGGCCGATAAGGTGGCGCTTAGCGTCAAAACCCTCGAGGCGTTTGAGGACGGTCGCGAGCGCCTCATCATGGTGCACAAGCAAGTATTGCGAGACGTGCTCGAACGCGCCGGCGCGCGCTTCGTCGACGGGAAGCCTGTGAGGCTCAAGATGCGCGGATCGCTGTAAAGCACGAACGTCCGACGTGAGCCCCTTTTCCCGCGCGCTGGCGCGTCGTGATCGGCGGTGGCGGTCCTCTGGGTCCCTCTGCAAAAAAGAGCCGGCCTTAAAGGCCGGCGAGACAAAGGGAAACACGGAGATACTCGATCAATCTCCAACGGTCGCGCGTCAGTCATATGACATATGTCATTCGCAGGGACGGTCGGCGGCTCATGCATGGCTAGGGGCGCGGAATGGCGCGGTTCAAATCATAAAGCACGGCACAAAAGTGCGGATTATCGATCAGAAGCTGAAGTTCAGCATGGATGAGTTGGGCGACGGCAACCTATTCCCGGCCCGGCCGTCCTGTCCCATCGAACTGGCGCTGCCGGCCCCGATTGAATCGGTCATATAGCGGCTTTCCGACCCGACGCTAACAGATGTGCTCGTCTGCAACTCGTCGTTGGGCCTAACCGGCGGCGCCCCCACGCTCTGACCCGTCGGGTGCAGGACTTTGCGATGGGCTCGATCATGCGTCGCCTGCGCATTCGCGGTCGTTAGCGCGCCAAGCGTGAATGCGGTCATCAGCCCCGCGAAGATGAGCCTCTGGGGTCCGAACATTTTCAGTCACTCCGCGCATCAGGGGTTAGGCGGCGTCACGCGCGCATCGGTCATAGCATTTCCCTGCTATATTATCCGATCACATTTTTCTGGTCGCAGGCCGCGCGTTGCTGGGCCGCCCACAGCAGGTTAAATCCGGACGCGGCAGGCCGTTAGCCCAAATCAGAAATCGTTCAAGGCGGCGCCAATCCCAGCACTATTTGGCGTTTTGCGCGATCCGGCGAGCCGCGCCCGCTCAAAGCCTGTGGCCGTGTCCCCGCGGTGACAGCCAGACGCCCGGTGGCGTGATCTGATCGAACGTCAAACGATTCGCCCTGTCGGGACGTTGAGCGGCGCAACAATCGAGGGGTATTTCGCTATGATCCTCGCCTTCATCTTAGCTGTCAGCATGGCTGCGCTAATCGCCGCCTATGCCGTCAGCCTATGGGTTGACGCAGGCGAGGCGACGCGAGAGCTGGAATAGGCGGGCTCCGTCACCGTCTATCGGGCTTTTTTCGCAGCGGCTTGCCGGCTTGCTGGCAGATAACCTGCCAATACGATGGCGATCTGCTCGCCCTCAGCGAAGGGAGGGGTCCCAAAAGACTGGTTCGCACCCTTTGGTCCCGGTCCAAAAAAATTCAGGCCAGGACACTTCGGCGCGCTTCTCCTTGAAAAGCCTTTGCGGTCAAGGTCCAAAAATATACTGATCGATGAACTGAAATCCAAGGAACGTCGCTAGCGCTGTCGCGGTCATCACCAGCCATCGCGTTCTTACGTACCCATTCGGGAAAAGCTCAGCACGCCAATTTGTAATCGCGATTTTTATCATTTCGGCCTCCGAGAATCAGCGTGCGATGCGGCACAATACAAATTGTTTGTCTCAAATGGTGTTCTCTCGACCGCGCTTTGGATCAACATTTGTGAAAATAAACTAATCATTTGATCAAACGCCAAGTGATTGATTTCCACTTGCAAAATGGCTTTGAAAATCGACCATTCCAGCTCTGTGAGCACAAAAAGCGTGAGAGCCCCCTTGCTTTCGCAGCAACAAGCAACAAGAGTGCGAGGTCTCCAATTAAAGAATCAACTTAAAGTTGACGATCAGGGGAGACAAGAGATGCTACAGACTAGCGTCCTGGGTCTGGTAATCGGATCGATTTTCGCTAAGTACGTACATCTGTTCTGGATTGCAACTGGTTCGATGATCGTGATCATTTGGATCGGGTTTCTCCATTCAATCATCGGCCATTCTATACTTCACGCCGCGCGCGAGGCCATTTACTCGGCTTGGTCCATGGAGATCGGCGTTTTATCGGGTTTATTGTTTGATCGATTGGTGCGCTCGCGGGTCCGCTGAATTTTCGGACCGTCCCAGCAGGCGGACCGAACCTGCCCTGCCCCGCCCCATCTTATGAAAAGACTGCGCAAATCGCCGCCTCGCCGATGTGCGTGCGCAAAGCCCGGCTATTATGACGACTAAGAAGGCAAACCTCCCTTACGTAAGCCGTCCAACAGATGGTCGCGGTCCGATGCGAACTTGAACGGCCGCATGTCGACGAAGCGCTTGGCGCTGAAATTCGGCTCGGCGCGCAGTAAGGCGGCGCGGGCGGATTCGACGCCGCGCGCATCTTCGAGCTGGGCGCGGCACGCGACCAATCCAGCGAGCACGCCAATCTGCGGCTGGGCTACGCTGGAATAGACCGCGTCGCCTTCTTCGTATGCGCCAGAGCAATAGCACGCCAAGCCCAAATTGGTTTCGTACCAACCAGGATGCAGCGGATTCAGGGTCATCGCTTTTTCAATCCAAGCGCGCCCCTCATCGGGTTTGCCAAGATACGTCGAGAGGGGCGATCGCAGCGCAAGTACCCGCGCATCATAGGGATTGAGGGCATAAGCCTTTTTGTGATGGACCTCCGCCGCGTCGAGCCGCTTGCGATACATGTCGATTTGTCCGGCGACCAGATGGGACCAGCTATCGGCGGGATCCAAAGAGAGAGCGCGATCGGCAATCCTGCTGACCTCCAAGAGATCGCCCGAGTCAGGATGCAGCGCCCAATCCCGGAGGCGCATCAGCGCCAGCATCGCCAAGGCGGGGGCGTAATCCGGGTCGATGGCCAGCGCCTTTTCGAAACAATCGATCGCGTCGCGCGCCGACTGCGGATCGATCTTATCGGCATGGCGGCGCCCACGAAGCAGAAGATCGAAAGCATCGAAACTCTCCGGCCGCTTGCGCAAGATCGTATCCGTGGCGGTATGCTCCAGTCGGCCCGCCAATGTCGCCGCGATCTTTTCGACAAGTTCGTCTTGAACGTCGAAAACCTCCTCGGCGCGATAGACGTACCGCTCCGCCCACGCCACCGCCCCGGACGCTCCATCCAGCAGCCGCGCCGATAGGCTCACCTTCGATCGGCGAACCGTCACCGATCCATTGACGACAAACCGCACGGCGAGATCCGTGGCTACACGTCGCGGGTCTTCGTCCGGACCGAATGGAAAACTCGATGTGTGACTGAGGACAGCGAGGGTCCGAAATCTGGACAAAGCGGTAATCAGATCCTCCGCCAGCCCTTCGCCCCAATATCTGTCGTCGCTCGCTGAACGGAACGGAAGTATGGCGACGCTGAGATCGTTCCTGGATTCTGAGAGCTGATCGGGTTCGCCAAGTCGAATCCGGGCAACTCGGACCGGCTCCCGAATGCCCTTCAACGTACGAGAGCCGATTGTCTCAATCGGAAAGTCGCTCGTCCGCTGGAGCGAAGTCTGGACCTTCTCCGAAATGCAGACGCCGCCGGGATTGGCGATACTCTCGAGCCTCGCCGCGATATTGACGGTCTCGCCGAGCAGATCGGACCCATTGGGATAAACATGGCCTATATGGATACCGATTCTATAGGGAAGAACCTCGGCGACGCTCTCGGCCTGCAAAGCCTTTTGTATGTCAACGCTGCATTCTACCGCCGCGTCGACTGACGGAAATTCCGCGAGAACGCTGTCGCCCGCCGTCGAAAATATTCGCCCCTCTCGCCCGTCAATCAACCCGTCGATAATTTTGCGGCTCGCCGCGAGAGCTGACAAGGCGCGCCGTTCGTCCAGGCTCATAGCGCGGCTGTAATTAGCCGCGTCAGCGGCCAAGATCGTCGCGAGGCGAGATACGGGCGGGCGCATGACGCTACTGATCACGACTCCGATAAACTATCGCTGAGCAGCGCGTCATTGTCGTCGTGTGGGCATTTCAGCGTTCAGCATCGCCTCTGCTTGCGTCAGAGAAAGTTTCGAGGCGAGAAGATCGGCGGCGCTCCAGCCGCGTCGCTCGATCATGAAGGCCACCAACATGCGAAAGCGCGCATAGGTGTGCGAGCGCTCGAAATCGAGATCGGGATCGCCCGCGAGATAGCGGCGGTACAGATCATCAAGATCGGAGCGGCCGCGCATGCCGACATAGTCGGCGTAGCCTTCGCGAATCCATTGCGGAAGGCCTCGGTTCCACAAACGCCACGGCCCGAGATATTCCGCAGTGAAGGAATGCGTGATTTCATGCGCGGCATAATAGGCGAGGGTACGGGGCGCCGCCGCGGCCTTGCCTGACGCGCCATAGACCGTGTCGTGATCTATGTCGGCGCGCGCGATGAAGACATTATTCGTGATGGGATAGAGGTTCACGCCGGCGGCGCCCTCGGCGGCTAAGAAGGCAATCCGGCGCCGCCAATCGGTATTGGTGATGAAGACGCCGTGCGGCTTATGATCATCAAGCGGCGAGCTTTCGAGCCGTGCTTCGATATCCTGCAAAACCTCTTTGCCCTTGCCGGGGTCGAAGGGCGCGTCTGAATATAACGTCAGGCGCCCCTCCGTGACCTGATGGGCGAAAAGGACCTGCGGAAAGGCGATCAGACTCGCCACAGCGATGACGATTGGCGCGACGAAAAGCGCAAAACGCTGCGCTAATTTTCTGACCACGGATGTCTCCCCCCGAATTGGCTCTACGCGACCGTCGCAATATCACAGGGCCTCCGTTAATTGGACCTCGCGGCGGCTTTAACGATGATCGAACAAGACAATGGCGATACCGGCTGACCGCGATCAAGACAATGCCGGCGAACGCGCCGAAGCGTTAGGCAGCGCGCCCCGGACGAGAACGCCAGCGACTACGCCCCACAGCGCGAAACTGTAGAAGTAGGCGCCACGGCGGCCACCCGCTGACCGCTTTTCCCATTCGCGAGTCAGTCTTTGCGGAAGCTTTGGGCTTCTTATCTTTAAGGGGCGCGGCTCACGCGATGACGGTTAGCAGACGAGCCTGGCTTGACGAACGGAAGCCTCGCTCACGCCCCTGAGGTCAGCGCATTTTCGTTTCGAGGACGAGAAAAAAATCGGCCCCACCGGAGGGGAATTCATCTCGAAGGCGGGGCCGACGGCCGGGCACGAGGCGTTTGGGAAGTCCACGGAGCGGCCTTTTAACATCCTGCCACGCGTCGTCGTCGATTGCAGCCTCCCGTCGCTATACGGTTTCGTAACGTGATGATCGTCATTCGCCGAGCGGGATGGGAGGAGCCGGAGGGCGCGTCAGCGGGAGTGATAAGGCTTCGATGAGGACATTAGTTAACTTAAGGCACTCAGCCTGATCTTAGGCAAAAAATATTAAGCAAGGCCAAATGACTCTACATGATTCGAAAAGATCAGTCTTTTAGCCTCATATTGCATCTTCAAAACCCGGCATGCGCAGAGCTTGCGCATGTCCTGGCGGCCGGCAAAGCTTGCTTGCGTTTGCCGCCGTGGATTTCGAGATGAGATTGATCCACTGTCTGCGAGCGACTCTGTACCTGGGGAGGCGGCATGCCGTCGCGTTTCACGTCGGGCCTCTACGACCCGGCACTGGTCAATCTCATGAGCGCCGCCTTGGAAGCGGCCTTGTCAAAATACAAAGGCCTACCGGGGAATGTGGACCTCGCGCGGCAGATTATGGCGACCGCGATAATCTCGGCCGTCGACCTTGACGAAAGTTCGCTGGACGCCCTCGCCGCCGCCGCGGTCCGCGCGCTCGATGAGGCGATGCAATCGAGCCATCTCAAAACCGCCTTGGGAAGATCGGCCAATTCAAAACGCGTCAACGACAAGTAGATCCAGCGACGACGGAATGACGCGTTATTGCTTCAGGACATCGGTCGCTTTGTGATCGGCGGAGACGGTGTCGACCAAGATCACTTCGCCGACGGCGTTTTGGAGGCGAAGCGGCAAGATCGCCTGATATCCTTCCGATCCATACCAAGCCCGCGCTTGGTCTCGGTTGGGAAACTCGATGACGATCAAGAACCCAGGCCATTCGCC
Source organism: Roseiarcus sp. (assembly GCA_030153205.1). Taxonomy (GTDB): domain Bacteria; phylum Pseudomonadota; class Alphaproteobacteria; order Rhizobiales; family Beijerinckiaceae; genus Roseiarcus. The sequence continues at coordinate 8,081 of JASLHV010000476.1, forward strand.
CTCGATCGCCTCACCCTGATCGCCGTGAACCACGAAATGGCCGTCGAAGGCTTCCAATGTGGAGTCGATGCGCTCGAGATATTCCACGATGGCGGGGCCCATCCTAACCTCGCGCAAATGCGCTACGGCAAAGGTCGGCATGTCTGTCTCCTCGATGGTCAGCAAGCAGGAGACTGTTTTCCCCAATGGCGCGCCAAACGTCGATTACGCCTCAGGTCATGAGACTTGTGAAAACCGCGCGGCTGCGGACGCTTAACTCTGCCTCTGGCTCTGCGCCTGATTGACGACGAGCGCGACCTTGATCGTCTCGTCGACGCCTCCCGCCCGCGATCCCCGCGCCGGAGCAGCGCTGAGATGGTCGAAGCCGACGGCGACCCGGACATAATTTTCATCGACGCAAATTGAATTGGCGCAATCGAAACCGACCCAGCCGATCACCGGCACATGGGCTTCGGCCCAGGCATGGCCGGCTTCCTGCGATTCCCCATCCGAACGGATGAGAAAACCGCTGACATAGCGCGCCGGCGCGCCGAGCCAGCGCGCGCAGGCAATGAAAATATGCGCGAAATCCTGGCTCGACCCGCGTCGCAAGGCGAAAGCTTCGGCGGCGATCGTCGGCGCGCGCGTCTGCTCGGCCTCATAGGTCATGGTCTCCTCGATCGCCGTCATCAACGCATGCAGCTTGTCGAGGATGCCGTCCGCGCCATTCGTGGCTTCCTCGGCGAAGTCGCGGAGCGCGCCATTGGCCTCGGCGCGCGGCGAAGCCCGCATATAGACTTCCGGCGATAAATGCTCGACGGCGCCGCGGATGATACCGGCCCCATCGAAAGTCTCGAGTTCTCCCTCGGCGATGACGCCGATCTTTTCGATCGGTTTGGCGTAACTCAACGTGTGAAGAATATTCCCGAGCGAATCCTCGGATTGACGCAAGACACAGTCGATATCCGTACTAATCCGCCAGCGGATAACGTGCTGGCCTTCGTAGCTGCGCGGCGTCAGGCGCAGAACTTGAATGACCGACTTCGCCGGCGGAGAATAGGCGAAGGATGTTTCGTGAGAGATTTTAATTCGCATCGCCTCGCTTCAAGCCCCTTCCCTTCAGACGTCATGCCGCCTGCGTCTAAAGCCTCGCTCAGGTGAACAAATACTGTTCCGAAATCGTCGCCGCGAGCCGCGCATTGTCGTCGAGGAACGCGGTGATGAACTCGTGCAATCCGCTCTGAAAGATCTCCGACATGGTGGCGCGCTCGAGCCGCGACAGCATCGCACGCGCCTGGCGCTGGGCCGCGCCAGTGCGGCCATCTTCGCGCGCAATCGAGTCGAGCACGTTGTTGATACTGTCATAGCAGGCGATGAGCGAGCGCGGCATGGCCGACTTCAAGATCAGCAAGTCTGCGATCAACCAGGGCTTGACCCGGTCGCGATAGACCCAATGATAAGCGGTCGCCGCCGAAACCGCGCGCAAGATCGCCACCCATTGGAAATAATCCAGCGAACCGCCGACCTCTTCATTGGAGGGCAGCAGCAGATGGTATTTCACGTCGAGAAGGCGGGCGGTATTGTCGGCACGCTCGACGAAAAGGCCGAGCCGGTTGAACCAATAGGCGTCGTTGCGCAGCATCGTGCGATAGCAGGAGCCGTCGAAATCGAGCGAAGCTTTTTTCACATAGTCCAGGAACCGCGCCAGAGCCTCGCGGTCGAACTCCTTTGCGCCGCGGCGGCGCGCCTCAAAGCGCTTCAATTCGAGCCAGGCTTCGTTGATCGCGGTCCAGGTCTCGGCCGTCAATGCGGTGCGCACCGCGCGTCCGTTCGCTCGGGCGTTTTCGAGGCAATTGCAGATCGACGATGGATTGGTACGATCGAAGGTCAAATATTCGACGGCGTTCGGCTCGGTCAATTCGTCATGGGTCTCATGAAAAGAATCGAGCGCGCCGACCGAGGACAGCGCGCTCTCCCATTCGACCAGATCCTGCGAGCCGGATTTGGGCAGCACTTCGAGACGCAAAGTCGCTTCAATGGTGCGGGCGGTGAAGTCCGCCCGCTCCATCGAACGCGCCAGCCAGAAAAGATTGTCTGCGGTACGAGCCAGCATGATCAATGGCCGCCCATGGGGGCGTCTTCGTCGACAACCCAAGTGTCCTTCGTGCCGCCGCCCTGACTGGAGTTGACGACCAGTGAGCCTTCGATCAGCGCGACGCGGGTGAGGCCGCCGGGCACGATCCTGACGCCGTCCGAGCCGGTCAGGGCGAAGGGTCGCAGGTCGACATGGCGCGGCGAAACGCCGCTGTCGAAGGAAGCCGGACAAGTCGACAGCGGCAGTGTCGGCTGGGCGATGAAATTGGCCGGATTGGCCTTGAGTTTGGCGGCAAAAATTTCGCGCTGCGCGGCCGTCGCATGGGGCCCGACCAGCATGCCGTAGCCACCCGAGCCATTGACCTCCTTGACGACCAACTCGCTTAAATTGGCGAGCACATGGGAAAGCGCGCTCGGTTCGCGGCAGCGGAACGTCGGCACGTTGGCGAGCAAAGGCTCCTCCGAAAGATAAAAACGAATGATGTCCGGCACATACGAATAAAGCGCCTTGTCGTCGGCGATGCCGGTGCCGACTGCATTGGCGATGGTCACATTGCCCGCCAAATAGGCGCCCATCAGACCGGCTACGCCGAGCATGGAATCCGGGTTGAAGACCAGAGGATCGATGAAGTCGTCGTCCACGCGGCGGTAGATGACATCAACCCGCTGCAGTCCGCGCGTCGTGCGCATATAGACGATATCGTCCAGCACGATCAGGTCGCGGCCTTCGACAAGTTCAACGCCGAGCTTGTCGGCCAAGAACGAATGTTCGTAATAGGCCGAATTGAACGGGCCCGGCGTCAGCAGCACGATCGTGGCTTCGCCATTGCCGGCGCGCGGCGCGACCGAGCGCAGGCAGGAAAGCAAAGCGTCGGGATAATTTTCGACCGGCGCGACGCGATGCTGGGCGAAAAGGTCGGGCATCAGCCGCATCGTCACTTCGCGGTTCTCCATCATATAGGAGACGCCGGAGGGCGTGCGGGCGTTGTCTTCGAGGACGTAGAATTGATCGCCGTCGATGCGTACGAGATCGGTGCCGTTGATGTGAATCCAAATGTCGTGCGGGACGCGCCGGCCGATCATTTCCGGCCGGTAGAATTGGTTGCGGAGGATCAGTTCGGACGGAATGATATTTTCTCTAAGGATCGCGCCAGGCCCATAGACGTCGGTCAGGAACATGTTGAGCGCGGTGACGCGCTGCGTGATCCCTTTTTCGAGCTTGTTCCATTCGTCGCGGCTGATCAGGCGCGGAATGATGTCGAAGGGGATCAGGCGTTCGGCGGCGTCCTTGTCGCCATAGACGCCGAAGGTGATGCCGATACGCCGGAACATATATTCGGCCTGGGCGCGGCGTGAGGCGAGCACGTCGCCGGGCGTGTCGTCGAGCCATTGCGCGATATGTTTATAGAGCGGTCGCGCGTCGCCTTTTTCAGGGCCCATTTCGTTAAAAAAACGAGGCGCCGTCATTATTTAACCCCCGGGCTGCCTGCCCCTCCGGCCGGCTTGCAAAGGCCATGCCGAGGGTGAAGATTGCGCGCCGGCCGGTCAGCGGTCATCGCCGAACAATCTCTAACGCTTCGCGCCCGCTCATTTGGCGCTCCGCCGGCCAGGCCTTGAAGTTCGCCGGCGCGTCGCGCGCCTGGTCGAGTCTTTCCAAATAGGCCTCGCGGGAAATTTCGATCGCCCCGAGGCTGGCGAGATGCGGCGTCACGAATTGGGTGTCGAGAAGGCGAAAGCCGCCAAAACGCAAACGCGCGACAAGATGGACGAGCGCGACTTTCGAGGCATCGCGGGCGACATGGAACATGCTCTCGCCGAAAAAGGCCGCGCCAAGGGTGACGCCATAAAGACCGCCGACCAGAGCGCCCTCCTCCAGCACTTCGACGGAATGGGCGCAGCCGTCTGCGAAGAGCGCGCCGTAGAGACGGCGGATGTCGGCGTTGATCCAAGTCTTGTCGCGCTGGGCGCAGCCGTCGACAATCCCCTCGAAATCGCTGTCGACCCGGATTTCGAAACGGTCGGCTCGCACGGTCTTGGCGAGGCTGCGAGAAATGACGAGGCCATCCAGCGGAAATATTCCGCGCTGCTTGGGATCGACCCAGAACAGCGTCGAGGCGCCGGCGCTTTCCGCCATCGGGAAAAGGCCGATCGAATAGGCCCGCATCAGAATATCGGGCGTGATTTCAAAACGCTCGGCTGGACGCGCCATGCCGCGATGGTGCGGCGCGGCGCGCACGGCGTCAAGCAAGAGACGGATAGGCAGCGCTTTTTTGCGGCCTGCGGCGAGCTCACCTCCAAGGCTCTTCAGCTTATGCCGGCCGTCAGGATCGAAACGCGGTTTTCAGAAGCGCCGCCTCGAGCCGATTGGCCCTGCCCTTCATCGATATAGACACGATTTCGGCCCAGCCCTTTGGCGGCGTACAAGCACCGGTCGGCTTCCGCGATCAGGTCCCGCAAGCTCTCGTGTTCGTCAGTTTGGACGGAGACGCCAAAGCTCGCGGAAATCGAGATCTCAGGATGGTTTGGGATCGTCACATGGGACAGTATCAAGCGAAGGCGTTCGGCGATCGCCTTCGCGTCGTCCCGGTGGCCTACCGAAGTCAGGACGACAAACTCCTCGCCGCCATGACGGGCAAGACAATCGCCTGGGCGAAGGGTCGACTGAATGCCCTCCGCGAGAGCGCATAACACGGCATCGCCGGCGCTGTGGCCGTGGATATCATTTATAGACTTGAAATGATCTACGTCGAAAAGGATCACCGCACCGAACTTGCCATCGGCGGCAACCGCCTTGAGCGTGGCTTGGCTCATTGAATCGAATGCGCGGCGATTCAGAATGCCCGTCAAGGGATCAATTTCCGAGAGCCGTTTAAGCTCCAAAGCCATGCTTGCTTGACTCGCCGCAAGCGCCTGTTTGTCGGCCAAATGGAGGCGCAGCACATTCAATGCTTCGAATATGAGACGAATTTCCTTGCTCTTGTGGCGTGTGGGGCTCGGCTCCTTGAGGCCGCCTTGCGCGACAGCGATAATCTCTTCGCTCGCTTTCATGAGCGGAACAAAAACCATCCGATGGAGCGCAGCGCCCATTAATGTCAGCAACACGCCGAGACAGGCCGTGAGCATGGTCGTTGCAATAAGGCTTTGGCGCGCACTTTTCTGACGCCGAACCGCGTCATCGCGGGATAATCGCAACAGGAGAT
>JASLHV010000523.1 GCA_030153205.1 Roseiarcus sp.
CTCGGCGATTCTCGCTCAGGTTGGGCTTGGCGCCTTTGCCGCGATCGACGACGGCGTCGCCGCCATGGTTCGGCCCGGCCGGACCGTCGAGCCGCGCGCGGCGATGCGACCTCGATATGAAGAACTCTACCAGCGCTACCAGGCCCTTTATCCCGCTTTGAAATCGTTCAGGCCCGCGAACTGACGGAACGATACGCCGCACCATGTCCAGCAACATTCCGCTCATCGATCTTTACCGTACCATGGCGCGCATTCGCTCCTTCGAGGAGCATGTCGCCGAGCTCTATGTGCGCGGCGCATCCGCGGGCTCGATGCTGCATTTGTCCATCGGCGAAGAGGGCGCCGCGGCCGGCGTCTGCGCAGCGATGAAGCCGCAGGATAGTTTCACGACGCATCATCGAGGCCACGGGATTTTCTTGGCCCGCGGCGCTGAGCCCAACCGCATGATGGCCGAAATCGGCGGCAAGGCCATCGGCTATTGCGGCGGCAAGGGCGGCTCCATGCATATCGCTGACATGGCGCTCGGGCATCTGGGCGCAAACGCCATTGTCGGCGGCGGAATCGCACATGTCGTCGGCGCTGGGCTTTCGTACAAAAGGATGAAGTCCAACGCCGTCTCGGTTGCTTTCTTCGGCGACGGCGCCATGCAGCAAGGTATTCTCTACGAGAGCATGAATATGGCGGCGTTGTGGGATCTGCCAGTCCTGTTCGTCTGCATCAATAATCAATACGGGATGGGTACGCGCATCGACCGCGCCACCCGCAACGTCGCCTTCGAGAAACGCGCCGAGGCTTTTGGACTCGAGGCCGCCATGGTGGACGGAGAAGACGTAGAGGAGGTTTTCGCCGCCGCGCAGCAACTCATGGATAAGGCTCGTGCGGGACGGCCGGGTTACATGTCCGTCTCGTGTTTTCGTTTTTTTGGCCATGGTCGAAAAGACAAGAGTCCGTACCGCGCTGCGGAGGAAGAGGAGCTTGGCCGTAAGCGCGATCCGATCGCGCGGACGCGGCGCATCATTCTCGAGCGTGGCTTGGCGAGCCCAGGCGCTCTGGACCGGATCGACGCTGAAATCGCGCAGGAAATGGCCGCGACGATCGATTTCACGATTGCGGCGGAGTCGTCGCCGGACGACGCGATGTTCCGTGATGTCTTCGCCGCGGGCGAGCCCGAGCCCGAGCCGATTCGTACCCGGATCGCTCGCATCTTGGCGCAGGTCTGAGGGAAAGCGCGATGGTCGAGATCACTTATCGCGACGCTCTCCGTCAGGCGCTTCAGGACGCGATGCGCGACGATCCCAGCGTCTTCGTCATCGGCGAGGAAGTGGGCCTATACGGCGGCGCCTATGGCGTCACCAAAGGATTGATCGACGAGTTCGGGCCTGAGCGGCTGCTCGACACCCCGATCAGCGAGTCGGCCATCGTCGGCGCTGCGGTGGGCGCGGCGATGACGGGATCGAGGCCGGTCGCTGAATTGATGTATGTCGATTTCTTCGGCCTCACGATGGACCAATTATCGAACCAGGCCGCAAAAATACGCTACATGTTCGGCGGGCAGATCGGCGTACCGATGGTCCTGCGGACCCAAGGCGGAACCGGGCGGAGCGCCGGCGCGCAGCACAGCCAGAGCTTGGAAGCATGGGTAATGCACACGCCGGGCCTGCGGCTCGCGATGCCGGCGACCGTAGCGGACGCCTACCATCTGCTTCGTCACAGCTTGACGTTACCCGATCCTGTCGTATTCATCGAACACAAGTCGTTATACACCCTCAAAGAGGAGGCGAATCTCGCTTCGCCGGGGTCTCCCTGGGGCAAGGCCGTGGTACGACGCGCTGGCGCCGACGTCACCATCGTGACCTATTCGCGCATGGTTCATTATGCGCTCGACGCCGCCCGTCAGCTTGCGGCGGATGGCGTCGAGGTTGAGGTCATCGACCTTAGAACGCTCAATCCTCTCGATATGGAGACCGTGATCGCCTCGGTGAGCCGTACCGGTCGCGCCGTAGCGCTCAGCGAGGGGTCACTGACCGCTGGCGTCGCGGCGGAGCTGGCGGCTCGGATCACGGAGGAATGTTTCGACTACCTGGAAGACCCCGTACTGCGCATTGCTGGTGAGGACATTCCAATTCCGGTGTCGCCGGCGCTCGAGCAAGCGAGCATCCCGTCGCCGGCCCTGATCCGCGATACGATTCTCCAAATGGTGCGGCCATGAGCGCGCTCATCATATTGCCGCGTATGGGCGAGACGATGGAGAGCGGGCGCGTAACGGCCTGGCTCAAGAAGCCCGGCGATAGTTTCCAGCGCGGGGAGACTATCGCCGAGATCGAGACCGACAAGGTGACGGTCGAAATGCCCGCGCTCGATAGCGGCACGCTCGTCGAAATTTTGGTCCCCGAAGGCGCGGAGGTCGTGGTCGGCGCGCCGCTTGGGCGTTACGATTCGGCCGGCGCGTCGCGGGCGACGGCGCCAAACGCCGCGGCGGCGCCCGAAGGGCGCGCGTCGCCGGACGCGTCCGCGCGTCCAGCGCCCGCAACCATGCCGCCGACTGCGACATCGGATCAAGAGCTCATGTCGCCACAGCCGCCGGCCGTGATCGATGCGACGGAGCGCCGCC
>JASLHV010000061.1 GCA_030153205.1 Roseiarcus sp.
CGCCCCTCTATACCGCGAACGTTCAGTTCCTCTCGAGAGAGAGCGTCGGGAATGGCCGCGCGCGCTACTTTGAACACGGCCTCCGACACGACGCAGACGCAATTGAGCACTTTCGTGGCGGCTTCGAGCCGCGCCGCGATATTGCCCGCGTCGCCGAGGAACTGAACTGTCGATTTGCCGAGCACATTCGTCCTGGTGACGGCGGCCATTGCGGTATGAACGCCGGCGCCAAAGGCGAGCCGTTGGTCGAGCTCCCCCGCGAACTCGCGCGACAAGGAATCCATGGCGTCCCAGATCGCACCGATCGCCTTCAGCGCGTCGCGCGCGCCAGCCGGAGGATCGCTTTCGGCGCCGAAGATGCTCATCACGCCATCGCCCGCCACCGTCGTCACGACGCCGCCATTTGCTTCGATCGCGTCGGAGACGCGTTGGACATAGCGATCGACGATGTAAAGAGCGTCGAAGGGCAGACGCCCGGCCGCAAGACGCGTCGAGTCGCGCAAGTCGATGAAAAGAGCGGTGACCAAGAGCTCGCGCGTTTCACGGAGCAACACGCCGGGGCGATTAGCGATATCGACAGCAGCGAGAAGCGGCGCCACCGAGATGTCGGTAACGGGCCGCAATTGGCACGCAAGCCTTACGTCCGGAGGCGCTTTGATACGCTCCAGCGTCTCACGTTCAGCCTCCGACGGCTCCGGCGCGTTGTCCGCACCGGCGATGATCTGGACCCGGCATGTCGAGCATCGCCCGCGGCCGCCGCAGGCGGAAACATGCGGCACGCCGGCCCAACGGCTCGTCTCGAGAATCGAAAAACCTTGCGACGCAACAACGACGCGGCCGTCTGGGTACGTCACGCGCACCCCCCTCGGACCCCTCTCGAACCGGTCACGCGCAAGTCGCGCGGCGAAAGTCAGAGCGACCAAGACGAGATAAAGGCGTTGGTAGGCGGCGGTCCATTGATCCAAAGTATGTTCGCTGACCGCCCGCACCGTGCCGGGCGCCGCCGGCCCGTGTGCAACTGCAATCTCTGGATTAACCTGCGCCTTGGTTGTGATATCCCATCCGGCGTTGACGATCCCAAGCGCCGCAAGAAAGGGAATCGCGACCGCGACCGCGAAGAAGTAGTCGCGCGTCCGCCGGTAGGTCGCGTAAGTCTTGAGCCAGAAATTCAGGCCGAGACAACCATGCGTCCAAACGAGCCCGAGCAAAGCCAGGTCGTTGAACATCCGGGCCGCCGCGACCCAGATGTGATAGAGAACGTGCGGGTAATTGTCCTCGAGCCCAAAAAAACTCGCGCCGACCCTTACGCTGAGAATATGGGACGTCAAGAAGAAGGGAATCGAGAGACCAAGCCCCAATTGCCAGGCTTCGAGGGGAGGCATTCGCAACGTACGACGTTTGTAAAGCGCATAGAGCCCGAGAAGGCCGTGAATGACGAGCGAGGTGAAGAGCGCGGTACGTCCAGGCAAGGTGCGCCAAGATGCAAGAATAATCCCTCGGCCGACGGATTCCATCACGGCGACGCCGAATACGCCGGTGATATGGCCAAGGAAATGACTGGCGGCATAGGCGAAAAGCACTAGGCCGGTGATCAGTCTAACGCGTCGCTCCATGGCTCTTTGCGCCACCCCCGCCGCCGATTCCGTCCTCTATATCAGAAGGGCGGGCCCTTCGGCGGATGGGCCCTCAAAATGGCCGGGTCCTCATTGCTTGACATAACGCGAGAGCCCTTCCGCCAAGGCGTCGAACACCACGCGGCATCGCCGTATTTCTTTGAGGTCCTCGTGCATGGCGATCCATGTATCGAGCTTAATCTCGAATTGGTCGGCGAGCAGTCGAACGAGAGAGGGATCACGCTCGGCCAGCCCGATCTGGCAGACGCCGACGCCAAACCCCGCTCTTAAGGCTGCAAGCTGGGCGAGATCACTGTCGGTCCTGAGCGCGAATAAATCGCGATCGACATCGCCCAACATCTCTTTGTGAGATCTCAGGAAGGCGGTTTCCCGATCGTAACCGATGACGGCGTATTTTGAGAGTTCCTTCAGACAGCGCGGTTCGCCGTGTCGCTCGAGGTAATTGCGGCTCGCAAACAGGCCGAGTGGGACTTCGCCGATATAGCGCGCGATAAGTGCATCTTGATTGGGCCGGACCATGCGTACCGCGATATCGGCTTCCCGATTGAGGAGGTTTTCGACGCGATTGGACAAAACAAGTTCGATGACAAGGCCTTGATGGATTTCGCGCAAAGGGCCAAGGATCGAGGGTAGGACTTCAGCGCCCATAACGTCGCTCGCCGTAATGCGCACTGCGCCGCGGGCTTCGGCGTCCTGACTGGACGCCGCTCTCAAAAGCGCCGCCGCCGTCGCCGCCAGCGCCTCCGCGTAAGGCCGCAATTGGAGCGCCGTCGGGGTGGGCGAGAGACCGTGCTGCGATCGGACGAAGAGGGAGAGATTGAGCGCCTGTTCGAGGGCCATGATCTGCCTCCCGATCGTCGGCTGCGTCAGGCCGAGCGTACGGGCCGCGCCGGACAGAGAACCTTCCTCCAAGACAGCAAGGAAGATGCGATAAAGGCCCCAAAGCGGCTCAGACATACAAAAACGTATATCATAGCTACATGATTAGACAATTCTCTTTAGGTGAAGACAGGCGCAAGCTCTCACCATCGAAATTGAAGGAGCGAGCCATGACGCAGGAAAAAATAGCCCTCATCCTAGGCGCGACGGGCGGGGTCGGCGGCGAAGTCGGACGAGCGCTGCTGGCGCGCGGTTGGCGAATACGTGCCCTGCATCGCAAAGGCGGGCCGCCGGATTCTGGCCGAGACGGGTTTGAATGGGTGCAGGGCGACGCTATGAACAAAGAGGATGTGATCGAAGCGGCGAAAGGGGCCTCTGTCATCGTCCACGCCGTCAACCCGCCCGGCTACCGTAATTGGGGCAAACTCGTGCTGCCCATGATCGACGCCAGCATCGCCGCCGCCAACGCGAGCGGCGCGCGCATCGTTCTGCCCGGAACGGTCTATAATTTTGGACCCGATGCGTCGCCGCATCTTAGCGAGGACTCGCCGCAAAACCCAACAACGCGCAAGGGGGCGATCCGAGTCGAAATGGAGCGTCGTTTACACGCCGCTTCGGCCGAAGGCGTGCGCTCGTTGATTCTCCGCGCCGGCGATTTCTTTGGGGCGCGCGTGACCGGCAATTCCTGGTTTTCCGCCGGCCTCGTCAAACCGGGTAAGCCGGTGACCTCCGTGCTTTATCCCGGCGATAAAGCCGTCGGCCACCAGTGGGCCTATCTGCCTGACGTTGCTGAAACCATGGCGCGGCTGCTCGAGGCCGAGGATCGTCTGGCGGCCTTCGAGATGTTTCATATGAACGGTCATTGGGACGGCGATGGAACGTCGTTTGTGAAGGCTATCGGCCGCGTTGTCGGGGGGGCAGGTCTCAAGGCGCGCGCCTTTCCTTGGTGGGCGCTGACATTGGCGTCGCCATTCGTCACCTTGTTCCGCGAGATGCGCGAGATGCGTTACCTTTGGCGGGAGCCCCTGCGGATGGATAACAGCCGTCTGGTCGCGTTTCTCGGCGAAGAGCCGCATACACCGCTCGACGAGGCGATAAGGACGACGCTTATGGGCCTTGGTTGTTTGCCTGCGACGCCGCACGTCGCCGCGCCTTCCGGCTTAGCCCGATCGCGAGACCAGCAACTAGCCCTATAATGAGCCCCGGAATCGGGGAAACCATGGTGGCGGCGGCGACGCTCATCGCGCATCCACCTTCATCGCCCGCGCCGCCGCAATCTGAGTCGAAATGAGCGACAAGGAGCATGACGCCGAGCACGATAATCGGCGCGATCACGGCGCCAAGGCCTGCGCATAAAAACGCGAGGCAGCCCGTTCCGAGGGCGTTGTCCGGCGTTTGCGGTTGAGAGGGCTGCGACATTTTTAGCTCACGATAAATTCAAGAAAGGTTTAGCGAAACGGCCGCGCGCCGGACGTGACATCCGTCTGTTAGATCGCCTCTTGCGAGCGGAGGCGAATTGCCCGCCATTCATGCTTTGCGTGTCGGCGCGCCCATGTTAAGAGCCGGGGCCTCGCGGCGCGCGCCGTCACGCGATTGCAGCCGATTCCTCGGCTCGTCGCCTTCAAGGACCCGCTATGGCATCGCTCGAAAATACGGCGTTTCCGGAAGGTTTAGCTTTCGATGACGTGCTGCTCCGTCCCGGGTACAGCGCGCACATGCCGGGAGAGGTTGATACAAGCACGCGACTGACGCGATCGATACGCCTCAATGTGCCGATTCTCTCCGCCGCAATGGATACCGTGACCGAAGCGCGGCTTGCCGTGGCGATGGCGCAGGCGGGCGGCATCGGCGTTATCCATCGCAATCTTTCGCCCGAAGACCAGGCCGAGGAAGTGCGCAAGGTCAAGCGCTACGAGAGCGGCATGGTGGTCGATCCGATCACCATGTTTCCCGACGCGACGCTTGCCGACGCGCTGAATCTCATGAAGCGCAGCTCGATTTCCGGCATCCCTGTCGTCGAGCGTGGTGCGAACGGGAAGGGCGGCAAACTCGTCGGCATTCTGACAAATCGCGACGTTCGTTTCGCAGACGATTCGCGTCAGCCGATCGGCGAATTGATGACCCGCAAAGTCGTGACGGTGCGTGAAGGCGTCAATAAGGACGAGGCACGACGGCTGCTTCACCAACACCGCATCGAGAAGCTTGTCGTGATCGACGAGGACGAACGCTGCGTCGGCCTCATCACTGTCAAGGACATCGAGAAAGCAACGCTTCATCCAAACGCTGCGAAAGACGCCGAGGGACGGTTGCGTGTCGCTGCTGCGACGACGGTCGGCGACAAAGGTTACGATAGGGCGGAATTGTTGATGGCGGCCGGCGTGGACTGCCTAGTCGTCGATACGGCTCATGGTCATTCGGAGCATGTTCTCGCCCAGGTTCGAAGGATTAAACGCGCGACGAACAAGGTCGCGATCATCGCCGGAAATATCGCAACCAGAGAAGGCGCGCAGGCCATCATCGACGCCGGCGCCGACGCCATCAAAGTCGGCATTGGTCCCGGCTCTATTTGTACGACGCGCATCGTTGCGGGCGTCGGCGTGCCTCAGCTCAGCGCGATCATGGAAGCGGCTTCTGTCGCGCACCGCGCTGACGTCCCCGTCATTGGCGACGGTGGCATTAAATATTCCGGCGATCTCGCCAAAGCGATCGCCGGCGGCGCCGATTGCGCGATGATTGGCTCGCTTTTGGCAGGTACGGACGAGAGCCCCGGCGAAGTATTCCTCTACCAGGGTCGCTCGTACAAATCGTACCGGGGTATGGGGTCGATTGGCGCTATGGCGCGAGGCTCGGCGGATCGGTACTTCCAGCAAGATATCAAGGATCAAATGAAGCTGGTGCCGGAAGGCGTGGAAGGCCAAGTTCCGCATCGCGGGCCGGTCGGCGCCATCCTGCACCAATTGATCGGAGGCCTGCGCGCCGCGATGGGCTATGTCGGCGCACGTGACATCGCCGAGTTTCAAACCAAAGCTCAGTTCATGCGTATTTCTTCCGCCGCCTTGCGGGAAAGTCATGTTCACGACGTCGCCATCACGCGTGAAAGTCCGAATTATCCGGGCAATCTCTGAGTTGCGATGGCGGCGATGCCGCACCTCGTGTGACGATCTACCGACCTCCGCGGGCGTTTCCCTGCATGTTGCGTTCGCTTGTTTCAATGAATAGCGTTTGCTTGCCGAGTCGCCGGACTGCGCGCTCGGGGGAGGCGTTTTCACGCT
>JASLHV010000083.1 GCA_030153205.1 Roseiarcus sp.
GGCGCTGGGAGACCGCTTGGCTAAATTCAAGGCGCCCAAACAGATTGTCCTTGTTGATTCTCTGCCGCGCAACGCCATGGGCAAGGTGCAAAAGGCGGCGCTGAGAGAAGCTTACAAGGACATTTATCGCGGGGCGTGAGACGCGTCTCAAGTCGCATTGTTCCGGTCACACCCTGACCTCATCCGGCCGAAATGCCACGCACAAAAAACGGCAATAAGGAGAATGCCCAGGCCTACGGACGCCCATTGGAGGATGGACGTCCGCCCCGTTGGGCGCAAAAGCGCCAAGCAGAACGAATCCAACCGCCAGATTAAGGAACCCCCACAACACATTGACGAGTGCCGAGGATTCTCCTACGCCAGACGGGGACGCGAATGGGCTCTGGAACCTGCGGCCGCTCATCCCCTGAACGAAATGCGGGACCCCGTTGGCCAGAAACAGTCCGGCAAGAATTGCATTAGATAAACGTACCAGGGAAGATCGAACATTGCGGCCAGTCTTCACTTGCTGCGTTGAACGTCGGAATGCGCAGGTTCGCTTCCAGCCCAGCGCGCGATCGTTCGCGCGAGCATGGGGCCGACCAGAAGCGTCATAAGCAAGCGTCCGATCTGCATCGCCATGACGAAGGGAAGATCAACGGGAGACGACGCCGCGATGATCGCGACGGCGTCGGCCCCGCCTGGACTTGTCGCCAAATAGGCAGTTAGGGGGTCCGTTCCGGCCGCTTCGTGAAGTGCGATGGCGAGGCCGCCGCACATTGCGATCAGCGCGAAGATTGAGATCAGGATGATAGGCAGTTGTCTCCAGGCATAGAGAACCGATTCGCGCGTGAACCGGAGACCGATGGACCAGCCGACCAGAGCGTAACAGATCGCCAGCAGCCACGGCGGCAAGGTGATCGTCAAAAGGTGGGTCGCTGAGAGCGTCGCGCCGATGAACATCGGCACGAGCAGGGCGCCTGCCGGAATTTTGGCTTTGACCCCGATCACTGACCCGCAGATTCCTAAGGCTAGCGTCCCCAATAGTGGGGCGAGCGTTAAAGGCGGGAACCAGACGATCGACGCCGAGGTCGCGGCGCCGGGTGGCAGCCAGGCTCGCGCGACGAGCGAGGCGACAAGGCCGACGCAGGCGACCCGCAGATATTGCATGACGGCGACCAGCCTCATGTCGCCGCCAAAGGCTTCGGACATTAGCACCATGGCCGTTGCAGCGCCGGCCGACGACCCCCAGACCGCAGTGGTGCCTGGAAGCACTTTCAAGCGAGTAAGCAAATAGCCGAGGATGGCGGCGAAGGATATGACTGCGCCGATCAGGATGAGGAACATCGGCCACCCGCGAACGATCGTCATGACAATCTCGGGGGTGATGGCGCGCGCGACCAAGCAGCCGACGAAACCCTGAGCGACAACAAAGGACCAGGGCTGAATCGTCACACGCCCTTCGAACCAGGACAGGAGGACGGCCGCGACAATTGCGCCAAGCATGAGAGCCGCGGGGAGGCGCAACAATTCAAAAGCCGCGACAGCGGCGACAGTTGCGGCGACGAGCGCAGCCCATTGGATCGCTTGCCGCGTCTGTCGTAGGTGGAAAAGCGACATTCGGGCGTCAGCTCCCAAGCATGGAACGGCTTGCGCGATCGCTATTTATGAGGAATACTCACAAAGCCAACTTTTATGAGCGTCCCTCATATATGTCAACTACGGTCTGTCTGCCGGCGCGCAAACCGAAACGGGAGCGCGGAAAGCAACGGGTCGCCGCGCTCCTCGACGCCGCCGCCGCGGTTTTTACTGAGAAGAGTTACGACGGCGCCACGATGACAGAGATCGCCCAACGGGCGGGAGCCGCGATCGGATCGCTCTACCAATTCTTCCCCTCCAAGGAGGCGCTCGCTGAGGCTTTATTCGATCGGTTCGGGGAGCGGGCGGCCGCCGCTTTTGCGCGGGTCGAGGAGCTTGCGCCAGGATGTTCGGCGCGCGAGCTCGCCAACCTACTTGTCGACTATAAGCTCGAGCAAAAAATGGACCGGGACGCTGCGATTGCGCTCTCTACGGCGGTCGTTGGCGTCGTCGAGCGACGTCAACCGCTCGGCGACAAGCTGCGCGAACGGATCGCCGCGCTCCTTAGGAACGGCAACCCGGCGCTCGGCCTAGATGAAGCGGCCGGGGCGGCGGTCATCGTGAGCCAGGTCATGAAAATGATACCTGCGCTAACGGCGGAGAGAGACGAGCGCGTTGCAATGCTCGTCAGCGAAGCCAGGAACCTTTTGGCCCTCTACATTGATGCGGTTATGAGGCGGTGATCCCTCGAGCAGTCGCACAGCAAACCTCCGTCGATCCTCAAGGGGGTTTCAGATTAAGGGAACGCTGTTATGCGGGGCCCGATGCCGGCCCGCATTGCCAGACGGCGCAAGGACGCAAATGAGGACAGCGTCGACAAGCCGGCGCCTCGCAGGAAATCGAGGGGAGCAAAATCGGTGAGCAAGGCGCGGTTGAGGCCGTCCACGGCGCCCGTCCTGAATGCAATATCGGCGCGCCTCGCGCGTTCGTAGGCGCGTAAAGTCGCCGGGCCGCCGATATCGCGCGCCTGCGCTCGCGCGGCGACCGCACAAGCGACTATTACGCCAACGTCGCGCAGGCCCAGATTCAGCCCTTGCGCGCCGATCGGCGGCAGGGCGTGCGCCGCATCGCCGATGAGCGCGAGCCTTTCGCCCGCGATCTTAGGCACGATCTGGCGGACAATAGGAATGAACCCGCGCTCGCCCTCAATGCGCATTGTGCCTAGGATCGAATGCGCCTCTTGTTCGATTTCGTGCGAGAGGGCCTCATCGTCTAATCCTTTGCGCCTGCCTGCTTCGGCTTCCGACATCGCCCACACAAGACTTGAGCGATTTGGCGCGGCGGGGGTAGGGGGGAGCGGAACGAGGGTAAGCGGGCCACTGCGGGTGTGGAACTCAGTTGAAAAGCCGTCATGCGGCAGCCGATGGGCGAGATGCGCAGTCAATGCGGTTTGCGGATAGCGGTGGACGCGCGCCTCGAGCCCGGCGGCGCGCCGCGCCCCCGATGTGCGGCCGTCCGCGCCGATTGCGAGGCGGCAAGCGATCGGTCGTCCGTCTTCAAGCCGCGCCCTTACGGCGTCGGGGCCGAAATCATAAACTGCGACCCCAATCGAGATGCGTTCAAGGTCCGCA
>JASLHV010000533.1 GCA_030153205.1 Roseiarcus sp.
ACTAAATTTGGAATAACAGACATAATGAAGATGCATGAGCAAGCCAAAGAGCGGATTTATTTTATTCGAGAGTCTCGATGTTACGAAGGACCGATCAGTATGGCTCGGTCCGACCAATAGTCACGAAAACGGCGAGACATCAAATGGAGGCGCGCAAGTGTCAGGGGCAACATGAAATCATGTTATGCTATCGCAGCGATTCCGGTCAGCAACAGTCGGACGAGATCTGCTTGACCGCGTGCGCCGACCTTCGCGTATATACGCTTGGAATAGCTTCGTGCGGTTTCGATCGTCAGCTCAAGTTCCTCGGCCGCCTCAAGAATGGTATGGCCCTCGCACAGCGCCCAGGCGAGTCCCGCTTCCTTGACAGAAAGATCGTATAACTCGATCAGAGACCGGACTGGACTGCGCGGCATTGTTCCATATCGCAAAAATGCGATCGTAGTCGCGTCTCCATAGCTGAGCATCGGCGAAATCGGCTCTACGATCATTTCTAGGCGCGGGTTGTCCGTTAGCGGGACCGCCAGACTTTTGCGATCAACCATCGCGGCAACGCCGCCCGCTAGCCTGTTTTGTAGCTGTTTAGGCATGGGAGGGCCGCCTGTCTCAACTGGCCTGCCCAGTCCATCCAGCGTAAGCCAGCCTACTCCAAGCCGCGTTGCCACCGCTTCAGCGATCGCGGCGCGGCGCGTGATTCGCTCGATCATCGCCAACGTGCGCAACGCAATCTGTAGATGCGGCGCGAGCGTGCTCAGCAGCGTCGACTCAGCCGCGCCGAACTGCTCTTTGCCTCGCGCGACCATAAGCCAGAGATTTGCCCCGGTCGGTTCGGTCACGCGCATCAATCGCTGGTCGATGAAGCCGGCGTCGTGCAGGAATGCACGCGCACGTTCGTTGATGGGCTCGCCGGGATCGGGAGAGTCGGGCACACTATAGACCCGGTCGGGGCGCAACCGTCGCTGCGCTTCCGGATCGATGCCATGATAGCGCTCTTGAAAGCCTTGCGTAACTGGCGCTCCGTCGGGCGCTGTGACGAACAACTCGCGCGCGCCGTCGGCTGGACCGGCGCCTCGGCCGATGAGCAGGCCGGCGTAATCGGCGCGGGCGCGACGACGGAGACGGCTAAGAAAGACCAACCATGCAGCTTGCTCAACCGGGCCCTGGTGTAGCGCAGGAAGTAGTTCGTTCTCGTCTATCCGTGTCGGTAGCATGATGGCCAGTTCGTCCTCGCTCCCATATGGGAGGTGTTTCCCTGGCGACTGTCAATAGGTAAGCGGATAAGACGCGAGGAGAGCAGGACCGGCCATGACAAGTGCCCCCAACAATCTGACGCACCTCAAACGCCTAGAAGCCGAGAGCATTCATATCATCCGGGAGGTCGTCGCCGAGTGCGAAAAACCGGTGATGCTCTATTCGATCGGCAAGGACAGTGCATGTATGCTGCATCTTGCACGCAAAGCATTCTATCCATCGCCGCCGCCATTTCCTCTCCTTCACGTTGATACGACATGGAAATTTAAGGCGATGTATGAGCTGCGCGACAAGATGGCGCGCGAGAGCGGCATGGAGTTGCTCATCTATCGCAATCCGGAGGCTGAGGCGCTGCACATCAACCCATTCGATCATGGGAGTCTTCATACGGACATGTGGAAGACAGAAGGGTTGAAGCAGGCCCTCGACAAATACGGTTTTGACGCGGCTTTCGGCGGCGCTCGGCGTGACGAGGAGAAGAGCCGCGCCAAGGAACGCGTGTTCAGCTTTCGCTCATCCTCGCACCGCTGGGATCCCAAAAACCAGCGGCCCGAACTGTGGAGTCTATACAATGCGCGAAAGTCGAAGGGGGAGGGTATCCGGGTATTTCCAATCTCAAACTGGACCGAGCTAGACATCTGGCAGTATATACATCTCGAGAATATCGAGATCGTGCCACTCTACTTTTCGTCACCGCGCCCAACGTACATACGAGAAGGCCAGCTTTTCATGGCCGACGACATTGAGCGAATCGAAAAAATTCTAGGGCATCGCCTTGAAATCACCGAGCGCTCAATCCGCTTCCGCACCTTAGGCTGCTCTCCGCTGACCGGTGCAGTCGAAAGCGAAGCAAAGACGCTTCCGCAAGTGATTCAGGAGATGCTGCTCACTACCACAAGCGAGCGCCAGGGTCGCGTGATCGACAAAGATGGTGGGGACGCCAGCATGGAGAAAAAGAAGCAAGAGGGGTATTTCTGATGGCCGCGACGGCAACGTCTGGCGCACGGGACAGCGTCTATCAGGTCGAAAGCCTCATCGCAGAGGATATCGACGCTTATCTTGCAGCTCATCGCAATAAGTCGATGCTGCGGTTTATTACATGCGGCTCCGTGGATGACGGAAAGTCGACCCTGATAGGTCGACTACTATACGATTCGAAGATGATCTTTGAAGATCAACTCGCCGCACTGGAGGTCGACAGCAAGCGCGTTGGCACCCAGGGACAGAATATTGACTTCGCGCTTTTAGTAGACGGCCTTGCCGCCGAGCGGGAGCAGGGTATTACAATTGACGTTGCATACCGTTTCTTTGCCACCGAGAAGCGAAAGTTCATCGCAGCCGACACGCCCGGACACGAGCAGTACACCCGCAATATGGTGACGGGCGCCTCTACCGCCGATCTCGCTATAATCCTGATCGACGCACGCAAGGGCGTTCTGACTCAGACGCGGCGACATACTTTTCTTGCACATCTCATAGGTGTTCGCAGTCTTGTGCTAGCGGTCAACAAGATGGATCTGGTCGGCTACGACCGAGCCACCTACGACGCGATCGTTGAAAGTTATCGCGCGTTCGTGAACAACATTGGCATTCAGAATTTCGTGTCTATCCCGATCTCGGGGCTGGCCGGTGACAATATTACTACATCGTCCACCAATACCCCGTGGTATGACGGACCGACCTTGATCGAACATCTTGAAACGGCCGAAGTTGATAGCGAAGCGGATCGTCTTAAGCCGTTCCGTATGCCGGTCCAGTGGGTCAACCGACCCAATCTCGATTTTCGCGGCTTCTCGGGCATGATCGCAAGTGGCACGATCAAGCCCGGCGATCCGATCAGAGTGCTGCCCTCGGGAAAGACATCGTCCGTATCGCGTGTCGTCACGTTTGATGGCGATCTCGCAGAGGGCGTTGCTGGTCAGTCGATCACGATCACCCTCGCGGACGAGATCGATTGCTCGCGCGGCGACGTAATAGCTGCAAGCGATAACTCCCCCGAAGTGGCCGACCAATTCGAGGCCTCCGTTGTGTGGATGGCAGAAGAGGAAATGCTGCCGGGCCGGCCATATTGGCTCAAGCTCGGCACGCAAACCGTGACCGCTCAGCTCCAGGCGCCGAAATATCAGGTCAATGTCAATACTATGGAGCATTTAGCGGCCAAGACACTGGAGCTCAACGCGATTGGAATTACCAACTTGTCGACCGATCGAGCGCTCGTGTACGAGCCCTATGATCGCAACCGCGCGCTCGGCGGATTCATCCTGATCGACAAGCTTACCAATGCCACGGTCGCTGCCGGCATGTTGCACTTCGCATTGCGCCGCGCCGAGAATATTCACTGGCAAGCGACTGACGTCGCACGCGAACATCATGCCCAGCTAAAAAATCAGAAGCCTAAGGTGCTGTGGTTTACAGGGTTGTCGGGTGCGGGCAAGTCGACCATCGCCAATCTCACCGAGAAGAAGCTGGCCCGCTACAACCGCCATACCTTTCTCCTCGACGGCGACAATGTTCGTCATGGCCTTAACAGGGATCTGGGGTTCACCGACGCCGACCGTGTCGAGAATATACGGCGAGTCGGCGAGGTCGCCAAGCTCATGACC
>JASLHV010000179.1 GCA_030153205.1 Roseiarcus sp.
TGCGGTACCGCTGCCGGCCGTGGGGTACGTGTTTGGCGGGTTCAGGTTTCTCGGCGTGATTCTCGTGACCGCGATCCCGTTCGGCATCTACGATCTCATCGAGGCGCTCGATAACGTTGAGAGTGCCGCTGCGGCGGGCGACAGTTTCCCTACCACGCGCGTGCTGACGGCGGACGGGGTGATAAGCCTGATCGGCTGCTTGCTCGGCAACCCGTTCATCAACGCCGTCTACATCGGCCATCCCGGCTGGAAATCGATGGGAGGCCGTATCGGCTATTCCGCCGTAACAGGCATCGTCGTCCTGGTCCTCACCTGGTTCGGCATCATCGCGGTGATCAGCGCCCTGATCCCCGTCGTCGCTATTCTGCCTATACTTCTGTATATCGGCATGCTGATCGGCTCCCAGGCCTTCCAGGAATCGCCGCACCGCCACGCCCCCGCTATCGTGCTCGCCCTGCTTCCGCAGATCGCCGAATGGGGCAAGACCCAGATCGACAACGCGCTCGGCGCCGCCGGCACCAGCGCCGCCGCGGTCGGCCTCAGCAAGCTCGCCACCGTCGGCGTCCTTTACGGCGGCCTGGAGACTCTCGGGGCCGGCGCCACCCTCGCCGGCATCATCCTCGGCGCCGTCACCGTCTTTATTATCGAACGGCAGCTTGAAAAGGCTGGCTGGTTCGCGCTCGCCGGCGCCGCGCTGACCTTCTTCGGTTTCATTCACAGCGAAGAGATCGGCGTCGGGCAATCGCCGGTCGTCGCGCTGGGTTACCTCGGCGTCGCGGCGATGCTGTTCGCTTTCGGCAAATTCGCGCATGTCGCGCCGGCCGAGCCGAGCCAATTGCACGGCCATGGCGAGATGAGCATCCAGCCCGCGGAGTGACGCTTCGCTCGCTGGAGGTGGGGGAGGGGACCGGGTCGAACAGCGTTTGTTCGCCCGGTCCTTTATCGTACCAGGGTCAACGCGTCATCGACGCGTCGGCGCGCGCTTATAGCGTTTACGCATCTCGGCCGCCGCCGTCGCTTCGCGCTGAAGCTTCCAACCGCCAAGCCAGACTTCGTTGACGCGGCCGGTCTTGCTGCGGACAAGACGAACGGTCTCGCCATGACTCGCGTAGCCGTTGGCGAGGACGATCCGGCCTTTGCTTTTACTGATCGGTTCGACCTCGCCAGCGTTCATGAATGGATTCCAGGCCCCTGGCTCCGCCATGAGAATCCGATCGCCCATGGGCACGAAATCCGCCGCCCCGCCCATGCCCCACCAGCGACCCGCCCAGTCGCGGACTTTCCGCGACGGCGCGCCGCGTTGAGAAAAGGCGCGCAGAATGTGGATCGCGCCGTCGACCCAGGCGCCCGCCCAGCCGTTGGCGGCGTTGGTCACAACGCTGATCGCCAGATCCTGCTCCGGCAAGACGCAGCTCCGCGATATATAGCCGAACAGCGAACCGCCGTGCCCGAACCACTCCCACCCGCCGAGCGCGCCGCTCATCATTCCGAGGCCGTAATATTCCTCCGCGCTCGAATGCGCGTTCCGCCATTGCCGGCGGATCATTTCGCGGCGGCTTGCGACGGAGAGGAAGCTCCTCTTGGCCTCGGGCGAAAGCTGGCCGAAATAAAGGGCCAGATCGCTCGCCGTCGAGACGAAGCCCGCAGCCGGCGCGATGGCGTTGGTTTGATAGTCGCCGGGAACGATCACGCTTTCGCCGAGCAATAATTTCGTGCTGTGACCGCGAGCGAACGGCGCCCCCTTGGCGATCGGCATATCCGGCTCGGTCTCGCTGAGGCCGGCGGCCTCGACGACTTCCCGTTTGATCCAGTCTCGATAGGGCTCACCGGCGATCGCCTCAATGACGAGGCCGACCAGGCCGTAGCCGTGATTGCTGTATTTGAAACGCGTATTGGCTTCGATCGGCGGGTCCACCGCAAGCTCGCGCAGTAATTCCTGGCTGGAAAGATAGGGCCTTCGCTCGACGAATTGGCCGCTGTCGGCGCCGTCGCGAATGATGCCGGCGCTGTGCGAAAGGACTTGGGCGATGGTCGCCTCGGCGACCATCGCGTTCAAGCCTTTGATATAGTCGCCGACGCGATCGTCGAGCTTGAGCTTGCCTTGTTCGCGCAGCCGCAAGGCCCCCGCGGCAGTGAAACTCTTGGAATGCGAAGCAACCCGGAAGCGATGGCGCGGCGTCAGTTTTTCGCGCTTGACCAGATCGGCGACGCCGAAGGCGCGTTCGAGAAGGATGCGGTCCTTCAGCGCAATGGCGATCACGCAACCCGGCTGGTCGGCGACCCGGAACTGGTACTCCATCCAGTCGGGAATGTAGTCGAGCGCCGCTTTGAGCCACTTGTCCATGGTTCGATCCCGACCATCGCCTGCGACGTTGTTCCAACGTCCTACTTTGATCGACCGCAGGTTGGCGGCAGAGCCGGCCAGACGAACCACGCCCCGCCCGCATAAAGCCGGCGCGCCAGGCCCGCATCGTCGGATCGCGCGGTGATGAAGCCGTGGCCGATGCCGATAATCGAAGCGTCTGTCTCGAGGATCGCGGACGACAATCGTGCGGTCGGTCCGAAGGCGATCAGCGCCGGCGGCTCGACAAAGAAAACCAGCGCCGCCATTCCGCCGAACCACAGAAACAGCGCCGCGCTCGCGCCGGCCAAAATGCGTCGAGCCCCGCTGGCAAGCTCAATAGTCATAAGCGTGCTCGAATTTAGCGCCTCGTTTCTCGACGTCGCCGATCAGGCGCGCCAACGCTCTGACTTCGGTGTCGAGGCCGATGCGTCGCCAGCCAG
>JASLHV010000207.1 GCA_030153205.1 Roseiarcus sp.
ATCGGCGGGCTTGAGGCGCTGAACCTCATCGGCGACCAGTTCGGCCTCACGAATGGCGGCGGCTTTTGGGGCGCCGTAGGCGCGCTCAACGATAATTTCGGAACGCTTGGCTATCTGATCGTCGGCATTTTTGTGGTCGCCTGGATCGTCTCTTTCGCGATCTATCAGATCAAAGGCTACGATCGGATCGAAGCGAGGACCGTCTGAGCAGATTACCGATCGTCCTTTCCAAGCGCTTGCTCCAAATAATCGCTGAAAGCGCGCGCCCTTTGCGAGGGTCGACGGCCGACTGGAAACACGACGAAGGCGCCGATCGGGTCGAGACTGTAATCGGCCAAAAATTCGACCAGCACGCCGGAAGCGAGTTCTTCCTTACACATCCAGATCGAGGCGATCGCGACGCCGAGGCCGGCCGTCGCGCAGGCGACGACCCCCGCGCCGGAGCGTACGCGAATGAACGGACTGACCGAGAGGCTCTCCATCTTTTTCTTGCGAACCGCGCCCCAGACCTGATCGCCTGTATCCGCCGGGCCTCCGATGAGATCGTGCCGAGCGAGGTCCGAGAGTCGTTTCGGCGCGCCGCGGCGCGCGAGGTACGACGGCGAAGCGACGAATAGCCGCCGCGCGCTGGCGAGCTTGCGCGTCACGAAGCCGGAATCGGGCTGATCGCCGACTCGAAGCGCCAGATCGGCGCCCTCCGCGATGAGATTCTCGTAGCGGTCGGACATCAACAGGTCGATTTTCAACGATGGATGCCGCTCGAGGAAGGCTGGAATCAGCGGGACGATACGTCGCACGCCATAGGTCGTCGGCAGCGCTATGCGTAGAACGCCCGAGAGTTGATCGGCGCCGCGGGCCGCGCTTTCCGCATCGTCAATCGACGCCAAGGCCTCGCGCGCCCGGCCGAGCAACGCCTCGCCGGCATCCGTCAGCGCGATCTGGCGCGTCGTCCGCGCCAGGAGCTTGACGCCCAGACGTTCTTCCAGCGCCGCAATGGCGCGCGACACCGATGGCTGGGAAAGGCCCGCCTCACGGCCGGCTTTCGAGAAGCTCCCGCTTTCGACGGCGCGAACGAAAAGGGCGAGCTGCTGGAGTCGATCATTCATACGGATTTCGTATATATCATATTGCGGACATGACACTACCCACATAATTTGAATGATCTAACTATCGCCCATTCGCCGATCCATGGCGAGACAAAGAACATGGAGAAGACACATGGGCGCGTTGACTGGCAAAGTAGCGATCGTCACTGGAGCCTCGAAAGGGATCGGCGCCGCCATCGCACGACGTTTCGCGAACGAGGGCGCGGCGGTCGTCGTCAACTATGCTTCGAGCAAGGCCGACGCCGATCGCGTCGTCGGTCAGATCGTCGCCGACGGCGGCAAGGCCGCGGCGATTCAGGCGAACGTCGCCAAAGGCGATGAGGTGACGCGGCTCTTCGCCGAAACCAAAGCCAAATTCGGCGCGCCGAGCATCCTCGTCAACAACGCTGGCGTGTTCACCTTCGCCGCGCTGGAGGGCGTGACCGAGGCCGACTTTCACCGGCAGTTCGACACCAACGTGCTCGGGACGCTTTTGGCCACGCAACAGGCAGCCGCTACTTTCCGCGACGGCGGCAGCGTGATCAATCTGAGTACGATCTCGAGCGTCAATCCGGTGCCGAATTCGGTCGTCTATTCCGCCTCGAAGAGCGCGGTCGACACGATCACCAAGGCGCTCGCCAACGAACTGGCGGGAAAGAAAATCCGGGTGAACGCCATCGCGCCCGGCATGACCGAGACCGAAGGTCTCGCCGATTTGGGGATCAGCGGCGACGCCGCCAAAACCATGGGCGCCGCCTTGCCGATGGGCCGGCTCGGCCAACCGGACGATATCGCGCGCGTCGCATTGTTCCTGGCGTCTGATCAGTCCTCCTGGCTGACCGGCGAGCGGATCACGGCCTCGGGTGGGCAGAGATAGTCGCGATCTCTTGCTCATGGGTACGAGATCGATCGATGCGGTGGTGCGACAGGACTTATCCTGAAAATTCAGATGTCGCGGACGCAATGGACCGCTCGTCCAGTTCAAGCCGGTAGGCCAGCGCAATGAAGAGGCTCTGCGCTAGCGCCATGACGTTGCTCAAGGCGCGAAAGCCGAAGGACGAGCCATCTTGGACTAGAAATGTCGTCTGCGCCCGGCTCCAGAGCGGGCTCATGCGGCTATCGGTGATTGCGATCAGTTTCGCCCCGCGCGACGCCGCAGCTTCGATGGCGAACAGCGTCTCCTTCGCATAGGGCGGGAAGCTGATTGCGATCATCACGTCGGCCGGGCGGATGCCGCGCATCTGCCCTTCAGTCATCGCGCCAACGCCCGTGATCAAATGCACCGGTTTGTCGGTGTGATGCAGCGCGTAGGCAAGGTAGGCGGCGACCGGGAACGAGCGCCTCGATCCGACAACCCACAGGGCGGGCGCCTGAGCGAGGGACTCGACGGCGTCATTAAGCGCCAGGCCAGGCAGATCGCGTTGCAATTCGACCATGCTCTCGATCGCGCCGCCTATGAATTCATAGGCGATATCGGCGCTGGAGAGACGTCCCGACCGTTGGTCGATTACTTTGCGGATGCGGCTTCGGTAATTGCGATTTGGCTCGATCTGCAAAGCCAGCCCGTCACGAAAAACTTTTTGAAATTCGCGATAACCCGAATAACCGAAATGCTTCGCGAACCGTACCACGGCTGAAGGATGCACTTCGCACCCGGCGGCGACTTCCTCAATCTTCTCCAGCCCGATCAGATCGCGATGACGCTCGACGTACAGGGCGATCTGCTTGAGTTGTCGGCTTAGGTCAGCGTACTCTTCGGTAATACGCTGCACCAAGGCGTCGACTGGAATCGGCGCGGCGCGAGATTGCGATATGTCGGCGTCAATCATGGTCTGGGGCGCGAACGATCCGCGATCTGGCGAACCCTCTTAGACCGCAGGCCATATATATCGCAAGCACTTCTCGCATAACTCTCACCGTCTCGTTTGGCGGCCGGAAGACGACCCGTTTGCTCCCCCGATTGAACCCTTCCTCCTGGCCAACTCGGTCGCTCAGCCCTTCGTACAACCCCTGGCGATTATAAATAGTAATTGATTTCTACTTTTCACCATGATAGATTTTTTTTTCTAAATTGTAAGACATTTGCCCGCTCGACGGCTATCCGCCCGAGCGTCGCCAACAAGAAAATGATTTCTCGCGAGGAGACGCGACATGCCCATTTTCGGGGGCGCAGCGCGGCGTTGTCGATCCAGGATCGTGCTTGCCGCCGCCATCGGCCGGTCCGCA
>JASLHV010000234.1 GCA_030153205.1 Roseiarcus sp.
CGCCTTGCAAAGCCTCGCCGAGGCCGGCGACATTGCCGTGACCGAATATCGCGAAAACGCCGGCGAAGAGCCGGACTTTCTCGCCGTCCACCTCGGTCATCTGCTGACTCAAGAAGCGAACGGCCGCCTGAGCGGCAGTGAGACGAATGGTTTTCATATCGGCTTAACTCCGCTTCCTTACCTTCGATTTTCAACGAACCACGCGCCGCCCCGCGTCACGCCACTTTCCCAGCGCGCGGCGACGCCTCTGCCGCGTCGCACCACGCTTCGCATAGTCGAGAGAAGCTCTCGGCCATGCGTTGTATAGCCTCCCCGTCGCTGATCGATCCGGCGAACCAAGCCTGCGCCGGCTCAGCGAAAATCGTGCGACCAACTGCAAAGCCCTTCACGCGGGGGCAACGCCTTGCGATCTGGAACGCGTTGGCCAAATCCTCTTCCGGCGCTTCCAAGCCAAGCAGGACGATGCCGCGGCAAAGCGGATCATGAACATCGATAAGGCGCGCGATATTCGCCCAGGCGGCATCGCTTGGCTGACTCTCGAGCTTCCACCAATCAGGCTTGATGTCGATCTGATAGAGGCGCTCGATCACCCGCGCGGTCGTCGTATCATTCACCGGCCCGTGTTTGCTCGCGATGATCTCGACGAGAAGCTCGCGGCCGATCGTGCGCGCAGCGTCATAGAGACGCAGCAATTCGCGCTCCTGTTTCGCTTTCATCTCTTGCGGATCGTCAGGATGGTAGAAGCAAAGACACTTGATGGTATGGCCGACCGGCCATTCCACGAGTTTGGCGCCGAGTGAACCGCCGAATTCAAAGTCCAACGGACGGGAGCCGGGCTCCTCGACAGGTCGACCGATCCAGAAGCCGTGATCGGCGGCGCGGAACAGCGCCTCGCGCCCATATTTGCCGTCGAGCAACATGCCGAAGCCCGACCGTCCCGCGGCGACTTTGGCGGCAGCGTCGACAGCGAGGCGCTTGAACACGCTGATCTTCTCACGCGAGACGCCGACTTCATCGACAATTTTTTCAAGCTGTGCGCGGTGGTCGATCGCCAGCGCCATCAAGCTGTCGGGCTGCGGACGACGGGTCGTCGCCCAATGAATATGGTTCAGCATCTCATCATGACGAAGCGCGCGATGCGGCGAGCCATGTTTCAGGAAATGCTGCAGCTCCGGGTACGTCAGATATTCCGCCGAGCATAGGAGACGCGAGACAGCGAAAGCGCCGCCGGCGTTGGCGAAGGCGCAGCAGGTTTCGATCGGCTCGTCGCGCAGCCAGCCGCGCAGGAAACCGGACATGAAAGCGTCGCCGGCGCCGAGCACATTATAGACTTCAACAGGAAAACCTGGCCCTTTCAAACCTTCCTCGATTGTCGCCGGGATCGCGTCGGGGAAGACGACGCAGCCCATGGGGCCGCGTTTCATAACGATGGTCGCGGCGCTCAAAGCTCTGACCGCTTTGAGCGCATCGTAGGGATCGTCGGCGCCGCCGGCGATCATCAATTCCTCTTCGGTGCCAACGACAAGGTCGCATTGCGGCAGAATTTTTTGCAGGTGAGCCGTGACTTCGCCGGACTTGATGTAGCGTTCTTCGCCAGCGCCATGGCCTGCGAGGCCCCAGAGATTTGGTCGATAGTCGATGTCGAAGACGACTTTGCGGCCATGTTTCTTCGCGTAACGAACGGCGAGGTCCTGCGCGGCGGCGGTATTGGCTTTCGCGAAATGCGTGCCGGTGACGACGATCGCTTTGGCGCTGGCGATGAAGGCTTCGTCGATATCGCTTTCATCAAGCGCGCTGTCGGCGCAATTGTCGCGATAGAAGATGAGCGGAAAGGTCTTGTCGTCGCGAATGCCGAGGATGACGAGCGAAGTGAGGCGCTTCGGGTCAGTATGGACGCCAGAGACGTCGACGCCCTCGCGAGTACATTGTTCGCGGATCGAGCGGCCCATATGTTCATCGCCGACGCGCGTGATCAGGCCGCTCTTAAGACCGAGCCGCGCCGTGCCGATGGCGATATTGGTCGGGCAGCCGCCGACGGCTTTCGATAAGCTCGCCATATCTTCGAGACGACCGCCGACCTGCGCGCCATAGAGGTCGACCGAGGATCGTCCGATGCAAATAACGTCGAGGCGCGGAGCGGTCACGAGGATTGTTCTCCTAACCAATATGGGACAACGGCCAATATCATCGCATCGTCACGGTTCGATCGGCGGATCGCTGACGCCGACAATCGTCTGGTCAAAATCGATATTTGCGCCGGTCATCAGACCGGATTCGGCGGAAGCGAGATAAGCGCAAGCGCGAGCCACTTCATGCGGATCGATAAGCCGCCCGAAAGGTCGCGACTTGACCGCCTCTTCGAGCCAGCCATCCTTGGCGCCGTGGTACGTTTTCATGATCCGGTCTTCGCCGGGCGTCGCCATCCAGCCAATATTGAGGCCGTTGACGCGGATACGGAACTTGATCAGTGCGTGAGCGACGTTGCGGGTGAGCGTCGCCAACGCGCCTTTGGAGGCGCAATAAGCCGAGATGAACGGCTGGCCGCCATGGCCGGACATCGACTGAATGTTGACGATCGAACCTTGGATTTTTTCGCGGCGCATGATTTTCGCCGTCTCCTGGATCAGGAAAAACGGCCCGCGCACATTGACGTTGAAGATATCGTTGAAGCGCTCTTCGGTCGTATCGAAAATATCGCCGCGATCGGTCATGCCGGCGGCGTTGACCAGGACGTCGACACGCTTGAAGCGACGGTCGGCTTCAGCAATGACCTTTCGACAGTCGGCAACGACGCCGAGGTCGGCCTTCACAAAAGACGTCGGGCACCCCGAAGCTTCGATTTCATCGGCGACGCGCTTGCCGTTCTTTTCGTTGCGCCCGCAAATGACAAGGCCCGCCGCGCCGCGCGCAGCGAATAAGCGAGCGATCGCCTCGCCCACACCCTGAGAGCCGCCTGTAACGACGGCGACCTTTCCTGACAGGCTCGCGCGATTAGAGTCCGCAGCCTCTTTGGGCTTGGGCTTGCTCGCCATGGCGTTTCCTCTTTTAACAGTCAGATTACTTAGCTCGTTTCCGGAACGAAAGTTCTTCGGCCTAAGGACGCGCGAAACACGATTACAATTGCGCTCTCGAAAATATGAAACAAAAATTCTATTCACAAGTCAAGTTGGAATAGTTATTCTTTTTTGGGATGGCGGATCGTCGCCATGGGGAGGAAGCGATGAGGTTTGGAATTATCGGCGCAGGCCGAATCGGCAAGATACATGCGGCGAATATCGCCGCGCGAAAAGATTGCGAGCTGCGCTTGGTCGCCGACGCAGATAAAGCAGCGGCGGATTCGCTTGCTGCGGCAACCGGGGCCAAAGTCGCTGGCGTCGACGAAATCATAGCCGCGTCCGATATCGACGCCGTCGCGATTTGCGCGCCGACCGATATGCATTCCGATCTCATTGAGAAAGCGGCGCGGGCGAAGAAGGCCGTGTTCTGCGAGAAGCCGGTCGATCTGGACGCCAACCGCATTCGCGAATGCCTAAAGGTCGTTAACGCGGCCGGCACGCCTTTGATGATCGGCTTCAATCGTCGCTTCGACCCGAATTTCGCCGCCGTGCGCGCGCGGATTGGCGAGGGCATGATCGGCGCGGTCGAGATTGTACAAATCACGTCACGCGATCCATCGCCGCCTCCCCTCTCCTATATCGCCCGCTCTGGGGGCCTCTATCGCGACATGATGATTCACGACTTCGACATAGCGCGCTTCCTGCTCGGCGAAGAGCCGGTGGTGGTCAGCGCTCTCGGCGCATCGCTTGTCGACAAGGCGATCGGCGCGGCCGACGACGTCGATACGGCGGTCGTTATCCTGCAGACCAAATCCGGCAAAGTTGCGCAAATCTCCAATTCACGACGCGCGACCTATGGTTACGATCAGCGCATCGAAGTGCATGGCTCGAAGGGCATGCTGCGCGCCGAGAATGTCTATGAAAGCACCGTGGAATTCGCGGGCGCACATGGCTTTTCGAGCGACAAGGTTTTGAACTTCTTCCTCGAGCGCTACGCCAGCGCCTACCGTGATGAACTCGCGGCCTTTGTGACAGCCGTCTCTTCGGGCAAGCCGCCAAGCCCAAGCGGCGAGGATGGCCTTCGCGCGCAATTGCTCGCCGACGCAGCCGATCAATCACGCCGGTCGGGGCAGACCCTGAAGCTGTAAAACTTTCTGTCCGAGCGATTCTGGATAAAGCCTGATAGCAAAAGCCGTCAGGCCATCGGCCTCGCAATGCGCGTCTTCAATGTTTTTTGACCTTACGCGGCGCCACGCGCTTGCCATTCGCACCTGCAATAAGTATGGAAGCCCTTGAGATCATTATAGATTATACCGATTCTAAACTACGGATGCCGCGGTGATCGTCTGTTCGTGTAATGTCCTGTCTGAGTCCGCAATCCTTAACGCGCTCAAGAGCGGCGAGGGATTGAGGCCGCGCACGGCGGGGGAGGCCTATCGTTGTCTCGGCTGTGCGCCTCGTTGCGGCCGGTGCTTGGCCACTGTGCGGGAATTGGCCGCCAAGGCCCATATCGCCAATTGCGAAGTCGGCTGTTCGACATGTCCGGCGGCGGCTGAGCATCCCCACCATCACCGCGAAGACACGCCGCGGCCCTATCTGATCGCCGCCGAATAGACGGCGAGGCCCACCTGCGCCAAAATGCCTCCGAGCCGCTGCGGCGCGGGCGGAGTTTCATTGTTCTCAATCATGCGCCCAGCCGCTTTGCCGGCATGGAGGAGCAATGAAGGGCGATCCCAAAGTTATTGATTTTCTCAATCGCGGCCTGCGCAGCGAATTGACCGCGGTCAGCCAATACTGGCTGCACTATCGTTTGCTCGATAATTGGGGCCTCAACGCACTCGCCAAGAAGTGGCGGGAGGAATCGATCGAGGAGATGCGCCACGCCGATCGTTTCATCGATCGGATCATTTTCCTTGAAGGCTTTCCCAATATGCAGACGCTCGACCCTCTGCGGATCGGCGAGAATGTCCGGGAAATTCTTGCCGCTGACCTCAAGGCCGAACAGACCGCGCGCGCCCTCTATCAAGAGGCGGCGGAATATTGCATCACCGTGAAGGACTATCCTACCCGCGACCTCTTCGAAGCGCTGATGACCGACGAGGAAGGCCATATCGACTTCCTCGAGACGCAGATCGATCTGATCGAGAAGATCGGCGTCGAGCGCTATATGCAGGCCCATATCGCCGGGCTCGGCGAAGGTGGTGCGCCCGGATTCCGCGAAGGCGGATAGGTCGCGAGGTACGGAAAACGCGACCCGCTTCGCGACAATGTCTCAGACTTGTGGGCGCCTTGCTCGCCGGAGCCCGGCCAGCCATATACGCGCCGAGCCTTGAACGGCGATTCGCGGGGGCGCATGGGCAAGACTGAGGAAGAGCGCGGGCCCGGCGCAGCCGGCGAGAAGAGAGCGCCCACGACCGGAAGGATCGACCGCCTCGTCGGTTCCTTGGAGCGTCATCAAAGTCTGCTGCGGCGCCTCGGCGTCGCGGCGAGCATCGCTATCATCGCGGTCTCGCTGGTCGTTTTCTTCTTCGTCGTTGTCTCGATTGATCCGCGCCA
Source organism: Roseiarcus sp. (assembly GCA_030153205.1). Taxonomy (GTDB): domain Bacteria; phylum Pseudomonadota; class Alphaproteobacteria; order Rhizobiales; family Beijerinckiaceae; genus Roseiarcus. The sequence continues at coordinate 5,613 of JASLHV010000234.1, forward strand.
GTTCGAGGCCGCTATCGCCGGCACCAGCGGCGATCAAATCGCCAGTGCTTTCTGTCTCGCCGCGCTGAGCTATCTCGCGCTCACCGGCTATGACGCGCTGGCGCTGCGGCATCTGCATTTAAGGACGCCATACCGGACGACGGCGCTCGCCTCGTTCGCCAGCTACGCGATCTCTTTCACGCTCGGTTTTCCGCTCATCACGGGCGGCGCGGTGCGCTATTGGATCTATGGACCGGCGGGGCTCTCCGCCGGCAAGGTCGCGAGCCTCACGCTCATCGCCGGCGTCACATTCTGGCTAGGCATGGGTTTGGTCGTCGGCATCGGTTTGATCAGCGACGCATCCACGATCAGCGTCATCAATCATTTCAACGTGCACATCAACCGGGCTTTCGGGATTGGCGTCATCGCTGTCCTTCTCGCCTATCTCGCCTTCGTCAGCCGTCGGAAAGTCAAGCCCGTCATTTTCCGGGTCCGATTGCCCGGCCCGTTGCTGACGCTCGGCCAAATGGCCTTGGGCGTCATCGATGTCTGCTCTGCGGCGGGCGCGCTCTATGTTTTGCTCCCCAAAAGCCACGGCCTCGCCTTCGTGACGTTCGCGGCGCTTTACTCCTTCGCTTGCATGCTCGGCATCGCGAGCCATGCGCCGGGCGGCATCGGCGTCTTCGAAGCGACAATGTTGAAAACCGTGCCTGCCGAAAGCGGACCTCTGCTCGCCTCGCTTTTATTGTTTCGCGCGATTTATTATTTGGCCCCGTTTATCCTCGCCATGGCTTTGCTTGGCGCGCATGAGGCCGGTCGGCGCTGGCGCTCCTTGCGCGAGGCGATGGACGCGCCAATTAACGAGGAGTAACCCGGCGAAAGGACTTCCCTTGGACACCCGCTTTACCGACGCGATGGCGAAACTTCCCCTCGTCGCGATCTTACGCGGAATCGGGCCCGACGAATCGACCCCGATCCTGACGGCGCTGATCGACGCCGGCTTTCATCTCATCGAAGCCCCGCTGAATTCACCGCAGCCTTTCGAAACGATCCGTCTCATGCGCGTCGTCGCGCCCAGGGAAGTGCTGATCGGCGCGGGCACGGTGAGAACCTTGGACGAGGTCGCCAAGGTCGCCGACGCCGGCGGCGACATCATCGTCATGCCGCATGCGGACACAAAAATTATCGCCTTCGCCAAGGCGCGAGGTCTGATCGTCTTGCCGGGCGTGGCGACGCCGACGGAAGCCTTTGCGGCGATTGACGCAGGCGCTGACGCGCTCAAGGCTTTTCCGGCAGAAATGGTCCAGCCCGCGATTCTAAAGGCTTGGCGCGCGGTCATTCCGGCCAGCGTTCCCATCCTTCCGGTCGGCGGGATCGCGCCAGCCTCCATGGCTGCCTATATCGCGGCGGGCGCGGACGGTTTTGGTCTCGGATCGGCGCTCTACAAGCCCGGCGACGTAGCCGCAAGAGTCGCGGACAACGCCAGCGCCTTTGTGGCCGCCTGGCGCAGGATCAAGCCGAGCGCCGCCAAGAGCCTTCCGCGCGTTCAGCCATGGACCGTGAAGATCGACGCCCCCTGATCGGCCTTGCCTACCGTCGCGCGAAACGCCGCGAACAATTCGCGGCCGACGCCGCTATGCGCAGCCGAAAGATCGTAACTCTCAGAGGGCCGGGCCGCCCATTCCGCCGCATCGACCAAGACTTCAAGACGCCCGCTTGGCGCGTCGACACGCATGATGTCGCCGTCGCGTATCTTTGCGATGGGTCCGCCCGCCGCGGCCTCCGGGGTCACATGGATCGCCGCCGGCACTTTGCCGGATGCGCCTGATAGGCGTCCGTCAGTGACGAGAGCGATTTTGTAACCGCGATCCTGAGCGACGCCGAGCGGCGGCATCAGCTTGTGCAACTCCGGCATGCCGTTGGCGCTGGGGCCTTGAAAGCGCACGACCGCGATCATGTCGCAGAACAATTCGCCCGCCTTGAAAGCCGCATGCAACTCGTCCTGCGAATGAAAGACCCGCGCCGGCGCCTCGATCACGTGGCGCTCCGCGGCGACCGCGGAGGTCTTGATCACCGCGCGGCCGAGCGGCCCGTCGAGGACGCGTAAGCCGCCCGTGCGCTGGAATGGATTGGAGGCGTCGCGAAGCACGCTGTCGTCCCCGCTCGCCTGCGCCGGCTTGCGCCAAACGATTTCGCCATCGGCGCCGAGCCCGGGCTCGACGACATAATCGGCGAGACTGTCGCCCCAAACCGTCCGTACGTCACGATGCAGGAGCTTACTATCGAGAAGCGAGCGAATCAGTACGGGCATGCCGCCGGCCGCCTGAAAATGATTCACGTCGGCTTTGCCATTGGGATAGATGCGGGTCAGCAACGGCGTGACTTCGGCGAGGTCGGAGAAATCGTCCCAATTGAGGGCGATTCCAGCGGCGGCGGCAATGGCGATAAGGTGGATCGTGTGATTGGTCGATCCGCCCGTCGCATGGAGACCCACGACGCCATTGACCACCGCGCGCTCGTCGACGATATGGCCGATCGGCGTATACTGATTGCCTTGAGCAGTCAGGTCGAGCGCGCGGCGTGCGCCAAGCTCGGTCAAGGCGTCACGAAGCGGCGTGTTCGGATTGATGAAGGACGCGCCTGGCAGGTGCAGGCCCATGATCTCCATCAGCATCTGGTTGGTGTTGGCCGTACCATAGAAGGTACACGTGCCCGGCGCATGATAGGCCCGAGCTTCGGCCTCGAGCAGCGCAGCACGATCGACCTTGCCTTCGGCGTAGAGTTGACGAACCTTCGACTTCTCATCGTTGGATAGGCCGGTCGGCATGGGGCCGGCCGGCAGAAACACCGCCGGCAGATGACCGAAAGACAAAGCGCCTATCAGGAGGCCAGGAACAATCTTGTCGCAGACGCCGAGATACACCGCGGCGTCGAACATTTGGTGCGACAGCGCGACGGCGGTGGAAAGAGCAATGACGTCGCGCGAAAAGAGCGAGAGCTCCATGCCGGCTTCGCCTTG
>JASLHV010000259.1 GCA_030153205.1 Roseiarcus sp.
CGTTGTTCAACGTATCGCCGGTGCCTTGCAGGCCGACGACCAGCCCATAGCCGATCAATTGATTGTCGCGCACGCCGCGCAACGACGCGACGTCCTTGATTCGAACCGCGGCGAAAGCCTGCGCGTTCAAAAGGCAAAGAAACAGCACAAGAGCGAAGCGAACCATCAGCCGCCGCTCACGCGGACCGATCCGTCCGGCTGGATGACGCCGGAGACGGTGAGGCCGCTATCGGTGTTGCGTACTTTGATGACGTCGCCGATGGCGCCATCCTGCAAGGCCGAAGCCGAGGCCGCGATGGTCAAACCGCCGTCGCTGTAAATCAATCTCACCTCGGCGCCGTTGACGACGGCGCGCGGATTATTGATGGCGATGGAGGATACCGCCCTGCCCGGCAGAAGCGTACGGCGCGCCATCTTGCCGACCAAACCGGAGCGCATCCTGATCGTCAAACTGATAATGCCCTGCGCTTCAGTCGCCGGCACATCCATCAGCATATCGTCACGAATGATATCGCCGGGATAGATGACGACGCGCGGAACCGGCAGCGTCGCGACAGCCTCCACGGGCGCCGCGTCTTCCGCCGACGCCGCGCAGGGCGCCAGCGACAAGGCGAGGACGATGCTTATGATAGCGCTTCGCATGATGTCGCCTCTCGCACGGAGCTTCACGGCTCGCTGTGTTTAGCTTCTCAAATTCGAAATCGTGCCGGCCATCTGATCGGCGGCCTGGATCACTTTGGAATTCATTTCATAAGCGCGCTGCGCCTGAATGAGATTGCTGATTTCGGAGACCGGGTCGACGTTCGAGGCTTCCAAGTAGCCTTGCTGGATCACGCCGAAAGCCGTATCGCCAGGCACGCCGACTGTCGGAGGGCCGGAGGCGGCGGTCTGCTGATAGAGATTGTTGCCGAGCGGCAGCAGGCCCGCTTCGTTGATGAAGTTGGCGATCGTCATCTGACCGAGCTGCTGCGGCGTCGCCTGTCCTGGAATCGTCGCGGTAATGACGCCGGTTTGACTGATGGTTACGTTCGTCGTGTTCACCGGTATCGTGACGGCGGGGATGACCGTATAACCATCGGTCGTCACCAATTGCCCGGTCGCGTTGGTGTTGAAAGCGCCGTCGCGGGTATAGACCGTATCGCCATTGGGCGTCGTCACTTGAAACCAACCGCGCCCGTTCAAGGCAAGATCGAGCGTATTGCCGGTATTCGTGATCGTGCCCTGGAGATGTACGGTGCGGACCGCCGCCGTGCGGACGCCAAGGCCGATCTGCGCGCCCTCGGGGATGGTCGCGTCGCGACCGCGGCTGGCGACGCCCATCAAACGTTCGTTCTGATAGATCAGATCGGTGAATTCAGCGCGCGCGCGTTTGAAGCCGGTCGTATTGATATTGGCGATATTGTTGGCGATGACTTCGATATTCTGTTCTTGGGCGTTCATGCCCGTCGCCGCAATGGATAGGGCTCTCATACTTCAACTCCTCAGATCGCCATGCGGCTGATGTCTTGGTAGGCCGACACGGCCTTATCGCGAATGGCCAAGGCCGATTGCAGCGTCCGCTGCGCATCCATCACCGCCTCGACGACTTTGAACGCCGGCACCGTTCCCTGCAGGCCCTGGATCGCCGTGGCCTCGGCCGTTTGCACGGTTCCGACCGCCTCGCTGACCACTTGGCCGAGCATCTGCGTGAAATCGCCGCCCTCGGCGCTCCCCGCGACCCCGCGCATGGGGCTGGCCCCGAGAGACTCAGTCGTGGACTTGCTCGCGCCCAGGGCGGAAATACCGTCGATCATCATGCATCCTTCAAGAGATTGACTGTCATGTTCATCAAATCGGCCGATTGTTTCGCGACCTGGAGATTGGCCTCGTAAGAACGATTGGCCTCCCGCATGTCGGCGAGTTCGACCAGAAGGTCGACATTGGGCATCTTTACGAAGCCCTTTTCATCGGCCGCCGGGTTGCCGGGGTCGAGTTCGACCTTGAATGGCGTTTGATCGACGCCGACGCCTTTGACATGGACCATCGGGACGCCGAGCGCTCGATCCATCTCGCTGTCGAACGTGATCGTCTTTCGCGCATAGGGATCGGCGCCGGGCACGGGTCCCGTCGATTGCGAATTGGCGACATTTTCGGAAATCACGCGCAAGCGCGCCGATTGCGCCTCGAGGCCGGCGCCGGCGATTTTCAAGGAAATCTGGAGCGGATCAAGCATGGCGCGCTACTTCAAAACCGACATCATCATTTGATGAAACACGCGTTTGATGTTGGTGTTCATCGTATAGCTGCGGTTGATGTCGCCCTCTTTCATCATTTCTTGCTCGAGGCTGACCGAATTGCCCGAAACAGTGGTGTCCCAGCCATCGCTCTCATTGGAGCGCGTTGCCTCGAACTCCTCGGCGGCCGGCACGATATGTGCCGGGTTCGTCGTCGCCATCGACACCTGCGTCTGATTCAGGACTTCGTCGAAGGGCTGAATGTCCTTCGCCTGATAGCCCGGCGTGTTCGCATTGGAGATGTTGTTGGCGACGATCGTCTGGCGCGCCGTGAGCCACTTCGCCTGCTGCGACGCCAGCTGGAGAAGATAGATCTGGGACAAACCTGACTCCGCGGAACGAACCTGTCGGCAAGATACCCGTCGAGTCTTGCCCGAGGCTGGCGACGACAGCCGTCTCAGCCAACCTTGGCGCGACGTGAGGGAAGCCGGGCGTCCGCGACAGCGTCGGCAAGCCGCTGAGTCTTCTCGGTCTGGTCGAGGCCGTTTTCATCGAAAATAATATCGAGGACGTCCACGCCGGCCCGGGACCGGCCGAGCAACAATCGGAAAAAGACGCAGACCGACTGGCGCCGAAACTCCATATCGAGCGCGATGGTCGGGGCCGATTCCCATCCCACCTTGCATCCCGCCGACAAGGCGTATTTCAGCGCGCCGGGCTTGAAGTAAAGCTCGGTGGAGGAATTGACGAGGTCGGCGATATTCGCATCCTGATTATTGCGGATCAGGACCATCAATTCCGCGGCGTCGGCAAGCCGCAATTCAGTCGCCACGTCGACAATCGCGTCGGCGATAATCTTCTCATGAGACCGCAAATGGTTTCGGAAATGTTCTACCGTCATTGTATCCTCCTGTCCCTGACAATGGGCCAGTTGCTCTTCTTCTGTTGGATCAGATGAATGAGTTCGGCGATCGCCCGATAAAATTCGGGCGGGATCGCGGAATCGACTTTCACAGCGTCATAGAGAGAACGCGCCAGAGGCTTATCCTCAACGAGGGGAATGTCATGTTCCTCGGCAATCTCGCGGATTTTCAGCGCGATTAGATCGAGCCCTTTGGCGACGACCATCGGCGCGCCGCCCTCGCTGCGCACGTAACGCAACGCCACCGCATAATGGGTTGGATTGACGACCACCATCGTCGCCTTGGGTACGGCGGCGAGCATGCGCTTGCGGGAGCGGTCGAGACGGATCGAGCGCAGCCGGGCCTTGAGCAGCCGATCGCCTTCCATCTGCTTGATTTCGTCTTTGATTTCCTGTCGGCTCATCCGCTGCCCGCGCAGCCAATGGAAGCGCGCCCAAACAATATCCGCCGCGGCCACGACGAGCGTCGCGACAACCGTCGCCGACACCAGCCGCAAGGCAAGGCTCAACATTCGCTCCGGCAGGGCGCCAACGTCGTAGAACATCGAATTGACGAGCAGAAGGCGCTGCCCGTTGAGCACCAGAGCGACAATGGCTCCGACCGCGCCGAATTTCAGGACGCTCTTGAGGAATTCCGTCAAGCCGCGCAGGCCGAAGATTCTATTGAGCCCGCCCTTGATCGAAATACGCGACATATCGGGGAGGATACGATCGAGAACGAAGCGCGGCGCATTCTGGGCCACCGAGGCGACGACGCCAGCGACGATAAAGAGCGCAAAGATCGGCGCGAGAAAGCCAAAGGCGTTCAAAAGCATCAGACGGCCCAAGGCGATGGCGTCGCTGCCCTGTTCGAGCCGCCAACCGCCGGGGTCGTCGACGAAGTGAACCAATACCCCCATCAAGCGGACCGAACTGTCACGAAGGACGAAGACCATGATGAGCAACAGGCAGCCCAGCGAGGCGAGCAAAGAGACCTCGCGCGAGACAGGGACAACGCCGCGCTCGATCGCGTCGGTAAGCTTCTTCTCAGTCGCTTCCTCTGTCTGACTTTCTTTGTCCTGTTCGTCGGCCATTGCGGCTCAGTCCTTACGCCGCTTCTTCGCCTTCGGGCGCGCCGATCTCGATTTCGTTGCGCTGGACCATTTTGAGGACGAGTTCCGCGATCGACCGCCGCGCTTTGGCGATGTCGCGTTGCGGCGGGGAAGCGCCATTCGATAGTTCGCTCTCCACGAGACGCCGCGCGCGGGAAGCCATGGAGGAAAGAACAGCGTCCCGGAACGCCGAGTCGGTACCGCGCAGGGCCATGACGACCGTTTCCGTCGCCACATTGTCGAAGAGGAGCGCTCTCGCCCGTTGCGAAAGCTTGAGCAGATCGTCGAAGGTGAACAACATTTTCTTGAGGATCGCAGCGTCCTTCGGCTGGCTCTGCGAAATACTCTGAATGACGTCCTCGACTTCCGTCGGCTCCAAGCGATTGACGATGTCGGCGATACGGGCTCGACTATCCGAGCCGGCCGCGCGGGCCGCGGTCGTCAGCAAGTCTTCCTGCAACGCGGCTTCGACGATCCGCAACGCCTCATCGGCGACAGGCTCCGGCGCGATCATCCGGGTCAGCAATTCGTTGCGCAATTCACGCGGCATGAGCGCAATAATTTTCGCCGCGCAAGCCGCGTTCAACTTTGAAAGTATGAACGCGGCGGTTTGCGGATGTTCAGCCTCGATATAGGCGGAAAGCGCGGCTTCCGGCGCGTCGGCCAGTTTTTCCCATAGGCTTGAATTGGAGCTGCCAAGCACGTCCGAAAGAATGTCGGCGACCTGCTCCGGCGGCAGCGCGCCATTCAGCAATTGTTCGGCCTCGCCGGCGTTGCCGAGAAGATCAGCGCCGATAGAGAAATTATCGGTGAACTCTTCAATCAAACCATCGAGAACTTCGTTGGAGACGGCGCCAAGATGAGCGGCGGCGCGCGTGATCTGACGCAGCTCCGCGGAATCGAAACGTTTGAGCAAACGGGCGGCAAGGGGTTTGCCCATGGCGAGCAGAAGCGCGGCGGCTTTCTCGGCGCCGCTGAAAATCCGCGAAGGAGAGCCGTAATCGGTCGAGACCACCGCGCTCATGCCTCATTTCCCTCAGGCTGCTTTTTCTGCGTTCGAGCCGGCGACGATCTCGGTTAGAGAGACGCCGAAACGGGAACTCGCTTCGTCGACGACAACGACCTCGCCGCGCGCGACGACGCGCCCGTTGACGACGACGTTGACGGGTTCGCCGACACGCTGATCGAGCGCTATCACAGCGCCTCGGCCCAGCTTCATAAGGCTTGCGACGGGCATTGACGTCGTGCCCAGCACAACTTGTACGGTGAC
>JASLHV010000383.1 GCA_030153205.1 Roseiarcus sp.
GGGAAAAGCTGGCCGGTATCGACGAAAACCACCGGCGTCTTCTTGTCGATCTCGCTGACCATATGCAGCAAGACCGCCGAGTCGGCGCCGAAGCTCGAGACAAGCGCGATACGACCGGGAAACAATTCCTGCACCGCGAGCCGCAATAGCGAAGCCGCCTTGAGCCCGGCGAATTTTACCTCGACCCGCGAGGCGGCGATCTGATCGCCGAAGAGCTTGATGTCATGCGCGCTCATATCAAATGTCCGATCCGGCGCTGCGCTCGTAGAGCGCTTCCTTGAAAGGCGCCATGCCGACGCGACGGTACGCCGTGAGGAAATCCTCACTCTCGTCGCGGCGCAGCCCCACATAGGTGGAGACGACCGTGGCGACCGCTTCGACCACATTCTCGCTCGAAAAGCCTGGGCCCGTAATCTGGCCGATAGAGGCGGTCTCGTCGCCGGAGCCGCCCAGCGTGATCTGGTACGTCTCTTCGCCGGCGCGTTCGAGCCCAAGAATGCCGATATGACCGACGTGATGATGGCCGCAGGCGTTGATGCAGCCGGAGATCTTGATTTTGAGCGGACCGACCTCTTTCGCGCGGGCGCCGTCGCCGAAGTGTTCGGAAATGCGCTGCGCGATGGGAATCGATCGCGCCGTCGCAAGCGCGCAATAGTCGAGGCCGGGGCAGGCAATAATGTCGCTGACGAGGCCCGCATTGGGCGTCGCCAGCCCGACCGAAGCAAGGCGATCGTACACCGCCGGAAGATCGTCGAGGGCGACATGCGGCAGAACGAGGTTCTGCTCATGCGTGACGCGCAATTCGTTGGCCGAATAATCCTCGGCAAGATCGGCGACCGCGTCCATCTGGTCCGCGGTGGCGTCGCCCGGCACGCCGCCGATCGGCTTCAACGAGATCGTCACGATCCCATAGCCGGCGACTTTGTGCTGCGCGACATTGCGTTGCATGAAATTCGAGAATTTCGCGTCCTTGCTGCGCCGGCGTTCGCAGCGATCGCTCACCGGCTCCTTGGTCTCGAGCGAAGGCAAAGCGAAATAAGCGCGGATGCGGGCGATCTCGTCTTCGGGAAGTTCGAGCCCGTCCCGCGCGCCGGCGGCGAATTCTTCCTCGACCGCCTCGCGCATCGGGCCTTCGCCCTTTTCATGGACGAGAATCTTGATGCGCGCCTTGAACTTATTATCGCGCCGTCCCTCGAGATTGTAGACGCGCAGAATCGCCGCGATATAGGCGAGGAGGTCCGCTTCCGGCAGGAAATCGCGGATCTTGCGGCCGATCATCGGCGTGCGGCCAAGCCCGCCGCCGACATAGACCGTGAATCCGATCTCGCCCTTGTCGTTGCGCACAACCTGCAGGCCGATGTCATGCGCCTGGATCGCCGCACGGTCCTTGGGCGCTGCGTTGACGGCGATCTTGAACTTGCGCGGCAGGAACGAAAATTCCGGATGAAGCGACGACCATTGCCGGATGATTTCGGCATAGGGACGCGGATCGACCAGTTCATCGGCCGTGGCGCCGGCGAAATGGTCGGCGGTGACGTTGCGGATGCAATTGCCGGAGGTTTGAATGGCATGCATCTCGACGCTGGCGAGTTCGCTCAGAATGTCCGGCACATCCTTCAAGGCCGGCCAGTTGAACTGAAGGTTTTGCCGCGTGGTGAAATGCCCGTAGCCGCGATCATATTTGCGAGCGATCTCGGCCAGCTTGCGCATTTGGCGGGAAGACAGCGTGCCATAAGGCACAGCGATGCGCAGCATATAGGCGTGAAGCTGCAAATACAGGCCGTTCATCAACCGATGCGGCCGGAATTGCTCTTCGGTCAGTTCGCCGCTGACGCGGCGCTGGACCTGATCGCGGAATTGATCGACGCGCTGAGCGACAAAGGCGGCGTCGAACTCGTCATAACGATACATACGACACTCCGTCAGCGGCGTTCGACGAAACGCGGCGCCTGACCTTGCGCCTGTTTGCCGAGATCGGTCCGGATGGTAGGCCCGCTTGCGCGGATGAACTCACGAAGCGCTTTGGGCGCGTAATGGCCGCCGCGCAGTTCAACGACGATCGGATAAGCCTCGACGATGATGTCGCGCGCCTCGTCCCGCTTGGCGAGCGCAAGCGCCGCCTTCGTCGCTTCGGCGTCGTCGTAGACCGTAGCGCGCGCGAAATCTTCGACCCAGCCAGCCTCGGCCTGAAACACAACTGTGCCGTCAATCAAGCGATTGGCGGTGATGACTTCGCTCATGACTTAACTCGCATCGGCCGGACTGGCGCGCGCCCGTCTCTCATCGTCGCCGGAACATGTTCGTCGCAACGATATTTTCAAGGCGTCCCGCAATCGCCCTGCTGCGCTATTCTACGGTCCAAGAATGCGAGATTTCCCTGATTGAAGAAGCAGATAGCATAATATACCGGGAAAATCTAGAATATAATTTCTATTACATATATTTTTAGTATAAAATGCTTCTATCGACGTCTTCGAAAACCGCCGCGCTGATATGTTGCATGTGCATCCTGCACAGTGAAAGTAGCGCTCATGCGTCCGCCCTGAACCCTGCGAATCGGGCGGAAGGCATGGACCGCCCCGGGCGCGTGAACATCTGCGCTATCGCCTTCTTCGGACCTTGCCGCCAGAGCGTGAGCCGCCGACGGACCATGCGACGCCAAGCACTGATTATAGGCGAGCGGCGCGTCGTATTTTTCGCAATCGGGATAGGTTTCGGCGTGGCCTATGGATACGAGTAGAAACGGCGCCGTTGACGCGAGATAGCGCAAAATCGTCATTTCAATCCTTCAGTCCTCTGCGAGGAAACGTCACCCACGCAGCGTCGCGCCGGTCTTTTTCGCCGCTTCGGCGACGATCTTGGCGACGACGGCCTCGATCTCAACGTCGGTCAAAGTTCGTTCGCGGGGCTGCAAAGTCACAGCAATCGCGACGGATTTATGACCTGGCGGCACGCCCTGACCTTCATAAACGTCGAAAACTTGCGCCGCTGTAATGAGATTGCGCTCGGCTCCTTGCGCCGCCCTGACCAGATCGGCCGCCGGCACGTGTTTTTCGACCACGAAAGCCAGGTCACGCTCCACCGGCATGAATTCGGAGCGCTCGAGCTTGGGCTTGGCGCGGGTCGGCCGCGCCTTCGGCGCCGGCAGTGCGTCGAGCGTGATCTCGAAAGCCGCGATCGGCCCCTCGACGTCGAGTGTTTCGAGCGCATCGGGATGCAATTGACCGAACCAGCCGATCACATTCTGCGGCCCGAATTGTAGCGTCGCCGAACGGCCGGGATGAAGAAAACGCGGACCGCCGGGCGCGATCTGAAGACCGCCAATCGAAATCCCCAGCGTCGCGAGCAGCGCGAACAAATCGCTTTTGGCGTCGAAGGCGTCCACAGCCGCGCCGCCGCCCTGCCAATCGCGGCCCGCGCCTTCAACCTTGGCCATGCCGCGCCGCAGGCCAGCCGCCGCGATACGCTGATCGCGCTCGCCCGCGCCCAAGAAAATCTGGCCGACTTCGAAGAGCCCGATATCGCGAAACCCTCGCCGCGCATTGCGTTCCGCCGCGGCGGCAAGGCCGGGGATGAGGCTAGGCCGCATATCCGAAAGGTCAGCAGCGATCGGATTGGCGAGCGCAAGTTCAGGCGCGCCGCCGCCGAACAATTCGGCAATCGGCTTGGCGATGAACGACCACGTGACGGCTTCGCGCAGGCCAAGCGCAGCAAGCGCGCGCTTGGCGGTGCGCGTGCGCTTCTGCAGCAAGGTCAAGACCGGCTTGGCGACGCTGGGCTCCAAACGTTCGAGCGGCGTATGCGGAACGCGATCAAGACCCGCGATACGTACAATCTGCTCGACAATATCCGCCTTGCCGTCGATATCGGGCCGCCACGGGGGCGTCTCGACTTTCGCTCCATCGCCGACGACGATGAAACCGAGTTTCGCCAGGATCGCCTCGCCTTCCTCGCGAGGAATATCGAGGCCCGTCAAACGCTTCACTTCGCTATAGGGGAAGTCGACAAGCTTTGTCCCTTTGGGCGGCGCGCCAGCGACGATGAGGCGCGAGGGTTCGCCGCCGCAAAGATCAAGAACCAGACGTGTCGCCAATTCCGCGCCGGGAAGGCAAAAAGCCGGATCGACGCCGCGCTCGAAACGATAGCGCGCGTCCGTCGATATGCCGAGCGCGCGGCCGCTCTTGGCGATGTTGAGCGGATCCCATAGAGCGCTTTCGATGAGAACATCCGTAGTCTTCTGGTCGCAGCCGGAATGTTCGCCGCCCATGATGCCGGCAATCGATTCGACGCCCTTCTCATCGGCGATCACGACATTGCTCTCGTCGAGGGCGTAGGTACGGCCGTCGAGCGCCAGAACCTCTTCGCCTTTCTTGGCGCGACGGACGCTCAACGCGCCCGACACTTTGGCCGCGTCGAAGACATGCAAAGGGCGGCCGCGGTCAAAAGTGACGTAATTGGTGATGTCGACGAGCGCGTTGATCGGCCTAAGTCCAATCGCGCGCAAGCGCTTCTGCATCCAATCGGGCGAGGATCCGTTTTTGACGCCGCGCACCAGGCGCAAAGCGAAAGCTGGACAGAGATGCGCGTCGGCCGCGGCGAAATCGAGCCGTACCGGAACCGGGCAATCAAATGCGCCATTGACCGCCGCCGGCGCCGGGGTCTTGAGCGTTCCAAGACCAGCGGCGGCGAGGTCTCGCGCGATCCCCGAGACGCCGGTCGCGTCCGGCCGATTGGGCGTAAGATTGATTTCGATGACCGGGTCGTCGAGACCGGCGTAGGCCGCATAGGCGACGCCGACGGGCGCGTCGTCCGCCAGATCGATTATCCCATCATGGTCGTTGGAGAGTTCGAGTTCGGCGGCCGAGCACAGCATGCCGTTCGAATCGACGCCGCGGATCGTACCTTTGGTCAGCGTGATCTTCTTGCCTGGAATATAAGTCCCGACCGGCGAGAAGACGCTTTTCATGCCGGTGCGCGCATTGGGCGCGCCGCAGACGACTTGGATCGGCGAGCCGCCGGCGTCGACCATGCAGACGCGCAGGCGATCGGCGTTCGGATGCTGCTTGGCCTCGATCACCCGCGCGACGACAAAGCCGGCGTATTTGGCGGCCGGATTTTCGACGCGCTCGACCTCGAGGCCGATGCGCGTCAGCGTCGCAACGATCGAGTCGAGCGAGGCCGAAGTGTCGAGATGATCCTTGAGCCAGGAGAGGGTGAATTTCATTTTTGTCTGCTTACGGAGCTTCTTTAAGCGGGCGGCTTGGCGCCCGGCGCTTTCTCGCCGCGCAACATACTGGCGACGCTGAT
>JASLHV010000395.1 GCA_030153205.1 Roseiarcus sp.
GCGCCTCACATCGGACATGCCTATGAGCGGATTGCGACAGACGCGATTCAACGCTTCATGCGGCTCGACGGGCGTGATGTTTTTTTCGTCACCGGCATGGACGAGCACGGTCTCAAAATGCAGCAGACTGCGGCCCGCGAGAGGTTGACGACGCAGGCGCTTGCCGATCGAACGGCTGCTCAATTTGCGGTCATGGGCGAAGCTTTGAACGCTGTCGCCGATGACGTCGTTCGCACGACCCAAGAGCGGCACATACGCGCTTCTCGGGCGATTTGGGAGCGGATGAAGGCCAACGGCGACATTTATCTCTCGAAATACTCGGGCTGGTATTCGGTGCGCGACGAAGCCTATTTCGCCGAAGACGAGCTGACCGACGCCGCCAATGGCGGCAAGCTGGCCCCGAGCGGCGCGCCCGCCGAATGGGTCGAAGAAGAGAGTTATTTCTTTCGTCTTTCCGCTTACGGCGAACGTCTATTGGCGCACTATGAAGCGCATCCGGAATTCATAACGCCAGAGAAGTACCGTAACGAGATCGTTGCTTTCGTGAAGCGCGGACTCGAAGATCTTTCGATCAGCCGCACGACTTTCGATTGGGGCGTGCCCGTGCCGGGAGATCCACGCCATGTGATGTACGTCTGGGTCGACGCGCTGACCAATTATATCACAGCGACGGGCTTTCCGGACGACGGCCCGCGCGCAAGCTATTGGCCGGCGAACGCGCATGTGATCGGCAAGGACATTACGCGTTTTCACTCGATCTATTGGCCGGCTTTTTTGATGTCGGCACACTTGCCGGTTCCACGTCAGGTCGTCGTTCACGGCTTCTTGTTCAACCGTGGCGAGAAAATGTCGAAGTCCGTCGGCAATGTCGTCGACCCGCTCGATCTGGCGTCACGGTACGGCGTCGACCAATTTCGCTACTTTTTCTTACGTGAAGTGCCGTTTGGCCAGGACGGCAATTATTCGCATGAGGCGATCGTCCAACGGATCAACGCCGATCTCGCAAATGACCTTGGCAACCTCGCGCAGCGCTCGTTGTCGATGATTGCGAGAAACTGTCAAGGCGCCGTGCCAGACTGGCGCGGCGGTACGCCAACACGCGAGGATCTCGACGTGATCGACGTCGCCGATACCCTCGTCGGTGCGGCGCGACGGCATATGGCGACCTTCTCTATCCACCTTTATTTGGCGGCCGTTTTTGATCTCATTGCAAGGGTCAATCGTTATTTCGCCGCGCAAGAGCCATGGAAACTCGCCAAGAGCGATCCGGCGCGCATGCAGCTCGTACTGTATGTCACCGTCGAAACCCTTCGTGTCGCCGCGATCCTGCTTCAGCCGGTCATGCCCGCCGCAATGGCGAAATTGCTCGATCTTCTGGCGATCTCTCCAGAGAAGCGTTCATTTGCAGCGATCGAAGGCGGCGGGGGAGCAGGGCTCTCCGGCGTCTATCGACTAACGCCTGGCGCGCCTCTGCCTGCGCCCTCGCCGATCTTCCCGCGCTTCGTCGAAACCGAGGCCGCCGCCTCATGAGAGTAATCGATAGCCATTGTCATCTCGATTTTCCGGACTTTGCCGAAGAGCTCGACCGGGTCGTCGCGAGAGCGCTGGCCGCAGGCGTCGAAAGGCAGATCACCATTTCGACGCGCGTCGCCCGCGGCGATCGGCTTGTCGCGCTCGCTGAACGATTTCCTTCGGTTTATTTCTCGATCGGAACGCATCCGCATCAAGCAGCGGAGGAACCCGCCCTCGACATTGATGCGATCCGTTCCTTCGCCGCGCATCCCAAATGCGTCGCGATCGGCGAAGCCGGGCTCGACTATCATTATGATTTCGCGCCACGCCCTATTGCCGAGCGAGTCTTTCGCGCTCAAATCCGCGCCGCGCGCGACCTGGGTCTACCGCTCGTCATTCATTCGCGTGACGCTGATGACGACATGGCGCATATTCTGGAGGATGAAATGGGGAAGGGCGCCTTCTCCGCCGTCCTTCATTGTTTCACATCGTCGGCAGCGCTCGCAGAAACGGGGCTGAGGCTGGGTCTGTATATTTCCTTCTCGGGCGTCTTGACCTTCAAGAAGTCCGAATGGCTGAGGGACATCGCGCGCGACGTTCCGCTTGACCGGGTGCTCGTCGAGACGGACGCGCCCTACCTTGCCCCCGTCCCGCGCCGAGGTAAGCGCAACGAGCCAGCCTATGTCATCGAGACGGCGCGCGTCCTTGCTGAGGTCAAAGGGCTTGACGAGGATGCGATTGGCGACGCCACGCGCGCCAATACATTGCGTCTCTTCGCCAAGATGGCGACGGCGGAAACGGCGCGTTGAATCGCCGGATCACTATTCTCGGCTGCGGCTCGTCCGGCGGAGTTCCGCGCGTCGCCCAGGGCTGGGGCGCTTGCGATCCAAACAACCCGCGCAATCGCCGGCGGCGCTGCTCGATCCTCGTCGAACAAGGCGACGAAACGCCAACGCAAGTCCTGGTCGATTGCTCGCCGGATCTGCGACAGCAATTGCTGGACGCCCAGGTGTCGCGACTTGACGGCGTGCTGATGACCCATTCGCATGCCGACCATACGCATGGCATGGATGACCTTCGTCCGCTTTACATTGCGATGCGGCGTCGGATCGACGTCCATATGGACGAAGCCACGGCGACGGTTGTGCGGCAATCTTTTTCCTATCTCTTTGAGTCGCCGCCTGGCAGCCTTTATCCGCCGCTGGTCAATGAGAAACGGTTGGTCCATGGCCAGACGTGCAAGATTGACGGGCCCGGCGGCGCGATCGAATCGACGCCCTTCGAATTGGAGCATGGTGAGATCAATTCGCTCGGATTGCGTATCGGCGGCTTAGCCTATACGCCCGATGTCAGCGCCATCGGCCCTCAGAGCCTGCGCTTCCTCGAAGGCTTGGATATCTGGGTGATCGACGCGTTACGTTACAGGGCGCATCCGAGCCATTTCTCGCTCGATGAAGCGCTAGCTTGGATCGGCAAGATGCAGCCGCGCCGCGCAATCGTCACCAACTTGCACATCGACCTCGACTACGAAGAATTGCGCCGACAGTTGCCCGCGAACATTGAGCCAGCCTATGACGGGATGCGTATCGACGGTTTTTAGCTCGACTCGTGTCTCAGCGTGTCCATAGAACATTCTGAGGTAATTGAGGTTTGTGCGACTTCGCGCGCGCTTGCTGAACACGCATTATAGTTCCATAATATACCTTATGCGAATCTGATGTGCGCACGAGATATCGCAATATTTGGTTCTCAGCCCTCGTCATTGCCAACTTTTGCGGCGTCGTCGGCTCGCGCTTCGACCTTGATCGCCCTACCCCTGACGCAGACCGCTAAAGCGATATCGATCGCGATGTTGTCACCGGATTTTATAGACCTGCAGTGGTTCGTCAGCCGCAATTGTCATCGGATTCAGCCAATCCGGCGCGCGACCGGCCAACATCATGGCCGCCAGACCGTCGCGATTGCCCGCCGCATAACCTTCGAACTCAGGCAGCACGGGGCAGAAAACGAAATAGGCGGCGCCGCTCGCTTCGACCATCGTTCGCGCCTCGTCGGGACGAGCCAGCATCGCGCGGACGAGCACGCCATTGCCGTGATTATTGCGATGATAAGGCGCAGCGAGCACGGAGTGGTCCGTAGCAGCCAGTATCTCCGCGCCCATGTCGATTCCGGCCATGATCAGGGATTTTGGCAACTTGTTGAGAGTTTGGATCGTCGCCTGACTGCGGCAGGAACCTGCGTTTGCGACCGCCGGGGTATCGGGCGTCGCCAGGGTCTCGAGAATGCCCCAGAAGGCCGAGCAGAAAGGGAGGACGGCGAGAATAATCGCAGGCTTGTCGACAAGGCTCGTTCGCCGCTCCGTCCACGTCACGACTTGCGCCGAGAACCAGGCGCCTCCTAAAAGGGCGACCGACGAGGCGGACGGTAGCGCGCGTAGCTGCCAGAGCGCGGTTATGAATCCCATCGCGGCGAAGGCAACGACAATCAGCCAAATTCCGCGCGTCTCGCCTCGCGTCCGCCAGGCGGCGACGAGCGCTGCTACAACCCCCAACACGGACGCCATGACGAAATACAAGAAGTCGCTCGGGTTCGAACTGATCAGGGCGCTAAGCGGTCGCGATTCAGCGGCGTGGTTCAGCCAATATTGGCGCAGGAGCGGATCGACGCGAACCAGCGGATCGCCAAGGCATATGGGATAGAAGAGCGCCAAGGCGCCGATGACGATCGCGCCGCCCAGGCCGGAGGCGGCAACGCGAAGCGGCCATGTCTTGAGCCATTTCGCGCTGGCGGCCATGACGACGAGGGCCGCCGCGCCGACGAAGATCGTCAGGAGATGCGGTGTCGAGAATGCATCGCAGGCGCCGAGGAAGTAATGCGACGGTCCTGTCGTCGCGATGAAGAGAAGAAGCGATGAAACAATCAGCGCTGCGGCGAAGCCCGTCAAGGTGGCGGCGAAGGATTCGCCCTCGATGATGAAGGCCAACGCGAAGACGCCGATCTCAATGACGACATACGTGATGTTCTCGACATTAATCGAAAGCGATAGCGCGGCCAGCGCCGCCGACAGCGCCGCCGGGACGAAGGTCTTCGTCGCGACCGCTTCGATCGTGGCGCGCACGATCAAAACGATAAGAAGGATCTGAACGCCATGATGGTGGATCCGACCAGGTTCGAATTGGAACACGATAGCGCTGCTCAGCACCGCGATCATCGCTGCCGGCAACATCGCGGCAGGACCCGCAAGACGGCGCGCCGTATTGATGACGGCGGTGTAGAAGCCAAAGAGGAGCGCCAGCGGAAAGACGATGCGGGTTAGCCGCTCGGCTTCGACCGCCGGCAGAAAGAGCGAAAAAGATTTGATCAATAGCGCGAGCGGTACGTCGAGGACGCGCGTCCAATGCATGTCGACGCCCGCTGGAGGGTCGAGACGGTACTGATGGAGATCGAACCAGGCTTGGCCGTTCAGAAGGTCTCGCACCTCGACCATCCGCATCGCATCGGCGGGTACGTCAAAAGCGCCCGTGGCCCAGACCGAGGCGATGCTCGGCCAGAACCTCGCAGTGGATAGGACGAGCGCCAAGAGGGCGAGCGCGACAGGCGATTGTAGCAGCGAGTCGCCAGCCTCGCGCGTCGTGTAGGGGCTAGCGTGCGCGGTCATGGCCTTTTGTCTTAGATGTAAAAGATGTAACGCCCATAAATGAAGCGAAACCGTTTAAAAACAGTGTTCCACGGCCCGATCGTCCCGACTCCATGACGCGAGTTTAAATCGCTTTGGCTGCGCCCTGAGGCGATTTAGGTAGCCGCCAGAACCCCTTAGCGCCGCGATTGTCTCGCTCCGGCGACCATCCGACTGCTCTCTCCGCGCGACGCATTTGCAAAAACCGAGCCGCTTTGCCCTCCCCTCTCCTTCTGATCCGACCCTGCTTATGCGAGAATCGAAGGCCTGAAGTTAAAACGTGTCGAGGTTGCGATGACGAGCGGAAAAGACGCTAGTGCGTTGAGCGCCGAATGGCTCGATAGATTTGAACATGCGTTAGGCTCCGCCGACATCGAAAGCCTGATCGGGTTGTTCGAGGAAAAGGGCTTTTGGCGCGACCTGGTCGCCTTCACCTGGAATATCAAAACTCTCGAGGGTCGGGATGCCATCGCTGCAATGCTGCGCGCCAATCTGGAACATATCTCGCCTTCGAACTGGCGGATCGAAAAGGCGATCAACCTCGGCAGCGGCGTTCATGAAGCGTGGTTCGGATTCGAGACGGGCGCGGGTCGCGGCCGCGGCATCGTGCGGCTGCGGGACGGCAGGGCTTGGACACTCTTGACGACTCTAGAGGAACTCAAAGGCTTCGAGGAGCGCAAAGGCAAGTTACGTCCGAGAGGGGTCGAACATGGGGTCTATCGACGAGAAAAGAATTGGCTGGAGATGAAAGAAGCCGAAACGGCGGCTCTTGGTTTTGAAGACCAGCCCTATTGCGTGATTGTTGGAGGTGGTCAAGGCGGCATCGCGCTTGGCGCTCGACTGAGGCAACTTCAAGTGCCGACCATAATCTTGGAGAAGAACAAGCGGCCTGGTGACTCTTGGCGTAATCGCTATCGATCGCTGGTTTTGCACGATCCAGTTTGGTACGACCACCTGCCCTACATTCCCTTTCCCGAGAACTGGCCTATCTTCGCACCGAAAGACAAGATTGGCGATTGGCTTGAGATGTACGTCAAAGTCATGGAATTGAATTACTGGACCTCAACCGAGTGTGTACGAGCGGCCTATGACGACGTTAGCGCCGAATGGTCCGTGGACGTTCAGCGCGAAGGCAAGAGGGTGACGCTTCGTCCCAAGCACCTCGTTTTCGCCACTGGCGCTTATGGTCCCCCGATGGAAGCCCCACTGCCCGGTTTAAAGCTTTTTGCGGGGGAGTGTTATCATTCGAGTCGGTACGTTTCCGGCGAGGCCTATGTCGGGAAAAATTGCGTTGTATTGGGTGGGAACAGTTCCGCCCACGATATCGCCGCCGATCTCTGGCAGTACGGCGCAAAGGTGACGATGATTCAGCGATCGCCGACGACAGTCGTGAGGTCCGAGACGCTGATGGAGCTCGGATTCGAGGCGCTGTACTCCGAAAAGGCGATCGATGCCGGGATCACGACCGCTGACGCCGATCTCATCTTCGCCGCTACGCCTTTTCGAGTGATGCCTGAGGAGCAAATCAAGCTTTATCGGCAAATAAGCGACCGCGACCACGCGTTTTACACGCGTCTACAGAAGTCAGGGTTTCGTATCGATTTCGGTGAGGATGAATCGGGCCTGATGATGAAGGCCATACGCACGGGGTCTGGTTACTACATTGATGTCGGGGCTTCTGAATTGATCGCCAATGGCTCAATCGCTGTAAAAAGCGGCGTCGAAATTCGGCAGGTTAAGAGAAATATGGTCGAACTCACCGACGGCTCGGAATTGCCCGCGGACGTTATCGTCATGGCGACGGGCTTCCAATCGATGAATCGCGCGGTCGCGCCAATCATTTCGGAGGAAGTCGCCGACAAGGTTGGGAAATGTTGGGGCTTGGGCTCGGGCGTGCACAACGACCCCGGTCCCTGGGAAGGCGAGCCGCGTAATATGTGGAAGCCCACACAGCAGCCGGGACTCTGGTTCCACGGCGGCAATCTTCATCTTTCTCGGCACTACTCCTTATTGCTCGCGTTGCAATTAAAGGCGCGAATGGAGCGGTTGGCGACGCCGGTTTATGGACTCCAGCCTGTTCATCACAAAAGCTGATCGAGAAGGAGTTCTGCACCGAAAGGAGGCTCAGGCGAGTGTACCAAGGAACTCTCCTCGCTGATCAAGGCGAGCTCCGCCGTCTCCAAAAGGAACTCAGATCTTTCTTTCCAGCACCTGCATCACCTCGAATACGAATCCATTTGGCGAGCGGAAGAAGGCGAGGCGGCGTCTACCGAACGTCGCTGATACTTCGGTCGGCGCGATCAGGACTTCGGCGCCGAGCGCGCGAATGCGCGCGTATTCGGCGTCGACATCGTCCACCTCATACACCATATGGGTGAGGCCAGGGCGAACGCCCTCAGCGACAAGGTTTTCGAACACGACAGTCTCGAAGAGCAGCATACGCACGCCGCCGAGCACAAGAATTGCGTATTCTCGCTCCTCCCCCGCCATCAGAGCCCGTTCCCGCAAGACGAGGGTCGCGCCCACCTCGCGGAGAAAGGCCACCTCGCCATCGAGGTCAGTTACCTTCAGGCCGACATTCCAGAGTTCTTTGATCATGACGTTCCCTCCGCAAGCATCGACGGCGAGCATTCGGCTTACATGTTGATAGGGAAACTGGCGGCGCAGCAAAAAGCCGAAAAAATTTTCTTTGGAAAATGGTCGGAGTGGCGGGATTCGAACCCACGACCCCTAGTCCCCCAGACTAGTGCGCTAACCGGGCTGCGCTACACTCCGACGCCGGGCCTTATAGGCGAGCGCTCAATGGCTGGCAATGAGCGTCTCAGCGTGAGCGCGCCTGTGTGAGGATACGCTCGCATTCCGCGAGATCGGCGAGCGCTGCGCGCAGGGCATCAATTTCGGCGGCAGATAGTTGCGGCTGTTCCCGGCGTTGCTGTTCGAAATGCTCGCCAGCCTCGCCCTCCTCAGCAAGGTCAGCGAATTGCGGTTCGGCTGCCTCGAGGCTTCCGGCTTCCTCGACCAGGATCGGACGGGACGCCAAAGCCCGAGCGCCCTGCTCTTTGAAGAGCCGCTGAACACCTTTGATCGTATAACCTTCGTCATAGAGAAGGTGCTTAATCGCGCGCAGAAGTTCTACGTCATCTGGCCGGTAATAGCGTCGCCCGCCGCCGCGCTTCAGCGGTTTGATTTGCGGAAAACGCGATTCCCAAAAGCGCAGGACATGCTGCGGTAAATCAAGACTTTCGGCGACTTCGCTAATTGTGCGAAACGCGTCGGGACTCTTGTCCATTAGCCGCTCCGCTCATCAAGTTGCGCCTTAATCGTGCGCTTTTGGATCCGAACCGCCATTGTTGATTCGAGCTTTTAGAACATTGGACGGCTTGAACACCATAACGCGTCTGGGAAGGATTGGAACTTCAACGCCGGTCTTAGGATTCCGACCGATGCGTTGTCCCTTTGCTCGCACGACGAAAGAGCCAAAGGACGAAAGCTTCACAGGCTCGCCGCGCACAGCCGCATCGCATACTTCATCCAAAACCATCTGAACGAGATCGGCCGATTCTGTACGTGACAGTCCTACCCGTTGATAAACCGCCTCAGACAAATCGGCGCGCGTTATCGTGCGCCCCGATTGGCGTTCGCTTTTCTGCTCGGACATGCGACACCCCAACGTCATCTTGGCGCGATTTCAAACTCGCGCCATCCGCCTCGCCGCATCGGCGTAACCGCCGACGTAACCGACCCGATAAGGACATTAGAGCATTTTCGCCCAAATTGGCCACCTATCTCAAGGAAGAAAATTCGAAAGACGAAGTAATTCAATCGTCTGCCCAGTCTCTCCTTGGCCAGCACTTGAGATGTCAGCCGCAATCTTCTCATATTTACGACAAATTTATGACTTGAATCGACTAATTCACGGATTATGGCTGGGCTTATACGCCGCAGTTTGGTTAACGCTTTGTGTATGCGGAAAGTTCCTTTAGACGCCATGCGTATGATCGGAGACCGCGATGGACGAGAGCTTGCGGGTTGCATTGGTGACGGGGGCATCGCGTGGCATCGGCAGAGCGGCGGCGCGTGCGCTCGCCGCATCCGGCGTCCATGTCGTCGCCCTCGCCCGCACGCAAGGCGCGCTTGAAGAACTCGACGATGAAATTCGCGCTCTTCGGCCAAGTGAAGAGAGTCCTATGACTCTGGTTCCAGCGGACCTTCGCGATTTCGCAGCGATCGACCGATTGGGACGGGCAATTTACGATCGATGGGGTCGGCTCGACGCCTTCGTCGGCAACGCTGGGATGCTCGGCCCGGTTTCTCCGCTTCATCACGTCGATCCCAAGCGCTGGGACGACACGATCGCGCTAAACGTCACGGCCAATTGGCGATTGATACGCTCGCTCGATGCGTTACTGCGCGCGTCCTCCAATGGGCGCGTCGTCTTCGTCACTTCCGGCGTTGCGCATCGTGCCGATTTTCGCGCCTATTGGGGTCCATACGCAGTCTCGAAAGCCGGGTTGGACGCCCTCGCCCGAACTTATGCCGCCGAAACAGCCAACACGTCGAACATTCGGGTCATGCTCGTTAATCCCGGCCGCCTCCGCACAGCCATGCGCGCAGAGG